>JAPKYG010000176.1 GCA_026394435.1 Methanobacteriota archaeon
GGGGGAGCAGATCATATGCTGGAGCGAAAAATTACGAGGTTCTTCTTAGTGTTGTTCAAACACTTCATCAGAATGAGAAGAACCTTCTTGATCATGGGTCGGCCATCTTATTAACTTCACACGGCTGACCTCTTACGTTGAACGATAGGTTTAATATACTCTTTATAAAGAGGTTTCTGCTATTTCTATTAATAAACAGTAAATACAGACGTTATTTTTCAAAAGGTTCAATTTTAATAAATCTCGATTAGGATTTTAGTGGAGAAATGAAAACTTATATCTAATAAACACTAGGGTGAGTAATACAACAGCTACGTAAAGTTATAAAAAAAATGAGGGCTTTTTTCTGTCATTTATTTGTTTATTATTTTTCGTTCTTCTTTTTGAAGATGGGCATAGCGCTGCGTATGCTCATATATAAGTGCTTCATAAATTTCCTTCGAAATTGATCCTTCTTTATAATATTTTTTTGCTGCTTCTTCTTGGAGTCTTTGCGTTTCTATCATCTCTTCCTGAATGGATTTTAAGCGCTCGAATCTATAAATTCTTCTTATGAAAACAAAACCGATTATTCCACACAAACTTGCAGCAAATAATGGTATCAATGTAACGAGGATAGTAGATTGTGTTTCGGAAGTAATTAAAATACTCTTTTTAACAACCCCCACATTTCCAAATAAATCCTTAGCGCTTATTTCAAAAACTTGACTTCCAATATCCTGGACTGTAACAGTAATATTAGCGGTGTACACACCATTATTCTCATTCTGTAGTGTGATATTGCCGTGTGGTGTAACAGCAAGTACTGCACCTGTTTTCATTAACGTGCTATCTAGATACCGAACCTCAACTTTAAAAGAAATCATGGAATTAGATGAAAATTGTAACGTTGTCGGCTCTAAAATAGTAAGCTGTAGTGGTGCAGGTTCAATAGTGATTGAAAGAGCACCCCCACCTGCTTTTAATACGCCACTTACATTTTTTGTGCTTTCAACAGTGAAAAACCATTCACCAATAGGAGCAGCCCATGGAATAATATAATTTTGTTTGTAGTTTCCTGGAGAGTATTCAAGGAGAAGGATTGTTACTAGGGATGGTAATGTACAAAGAGTAGTTGCATTGCGAACACTTTGTAAATTTTCGGTAACATATACAGAAATATCAAATGTATCACCTCGTTGATAGATTGCATCATTTGGTGGTGAATAGAAATCAACAGCAAAACGCATAATATCTGGAGGAAGAGAAACGGTGAGGTACTTTGATTGAATTCCTACATGTCCATTATTATCCACCACTCTTGCCTGTATGGTCCATAATCCTTCATTATCCCCATAAGAAATCGGATAAAAATAGTCAAATGAGTCGTTTTGAATTTGAGTTGTTATGGATATATTTTTTTTCCCATTTGCAATCGATATAATAACATTGCCAGAATCAACGATATCATCATTAAATGTGGTTGCATTTCCGTAGAGATGGATCTGTTGTCCTTTTAGATATTCATCTTTATCAGTATATAACGTAACTGTCAAATCTGTTGTAACATTGATATGAATATCTGTAGTGTGATTAATTCCTTCGGATTGTGCACAAATTTGGTATGTATAAAGTCCTGGATTCGAAAGAATGGATGATCGGAAAATAAGGGTACTCGTAAAAGGGGTTAACCCTGTTGTTGGTTGAATAGTACTGTATATTCCCTCCGGTGTATTCTCAACCCATTTTCCTTGAAGAGTGACGATCCCTGTAAGATTTTCTGACTGATTTATAAAAAGAGTAACTGAAACATTCTTCCCGGGGATGAGTTGTACCTCATCATTTTGAATTTGTACGGAATAATCGAATGATTGTGAAGATAATGAAAGCGGAATGAAAAAAATTGTACCAGTACTAAGTAAAATTATAATTAAAGTAAATAATCGATGTCTTTTCACTATTATCTCCTCAAATCCTTCACTAAATTTGTCCAACTTTTTTTTATCTTGATTATTTCTTTTTTTTTCGCATCTTTTTTTCTATGATGTGTCTCTGCTTTTCTAATTTTGCTAATTTACTCTCATATTCTTGTAAGAGATTGTCATATGTTTCTCGGGAAATTGATCCGCTTATAAAATATTCGGTCGCTTTATCTTTTTTAAGTCTACTCAATTCCATGACCTCACGTTTAAAATTTCGTAATCGTACTGTTCGAGAAACATCACGGGTTACAACCCCTAATGCAAAACTCAATCCTAGCAACATCATACCCGTTAACCACCAATACCGAACAAAATAACTTGATAATTGCATTGGAATAATTTCTAGGGTCGTTCCTTTTATAACACCAAGGTTTCCGTAGACATCAGTTGCTGATATCTGCATATTTAAGTAACCTAAATCCTCATCGGTCACGGTATATACTGCTGTATACAAACCATTTCCAGATTTTTTAAAATTTAATGTAATCCCATCATTTTTCATTGCAGATACAATTCCTTCTTCAACGGGAGAACCATCCGGGTAGAGGAGTTTAGCAATAAATGTTATTTTCTCTCCTGTTTCGAAGCTCTTTCCAATCGGTTCAACGATTTCGAGCGATAACTCTGTTGGCTTAACCTTAATCGGAACATAGTTGAAACCTGCTTTAAACATTTCATTTTCACCGGTTGATCCCGCAATATACACACTCCAATTTCCTAATTGGCTATTCATCCTAAGTGTGTAACTTTTTGAATAGAGGCCTGGTGAAATCTCAGCTAAAATTACTTTTGTTCCATCGGGTGGTTGAATTGTAACCGTTGCACCACGAATTTTTGTTTCATTTTCAACGATACTGACGGTAAACGATACATCTTCGCCCCGTTTATACACCTGACCCGGTAGTGGACTAAGGATTGCAATTGTGTAATATTTATAGATTTCGGGGACCGTAATAATGATATTGACTCGAGTGGCGATAGCGGTTGTATGCCCAAGAGAATCCACTGCAGTGGCAGCAACTATCCAATTTCCTTCAAATTTATCAAATGTAATATAATATTTTGTTTGAAAAACACCGTTGGTCACAATGGCATTCATTTGTTCACTCCAAGTACCAGTCGAAAAATTAAGTGTTACCGTCCCACTTTTCACTGCATTCCCGTTTGGATCATCGACGGTTCCAGATAATTGTATTTCCTGTCCTTTTTCGTAGGTTGGTTTATCGGATTCAACGGTAAGTGTAAGATTTGTTTTTATATCTAATGAAATATAAATCCAGTCGCTAATTCCCCCACCAGTTGCAGTAATCTTATATGTGTATTTTCCAGACGATGCTCGATTTGATGTTGAAATTGATAGAATGGAATCAAAGGGTGGAAGATCAGTAACACTGCTAAATGTAGTCGTAACACCTGAAGGAGAGGATCCTACCCATCCTCCCGAAAGAGAAACGCTTTCTTTCGAACCATATTGAAACGTTATTGAGATTCTCGATTCATCGGTATCACTTCTCGTAAGAGAAAATGATGTGGGAGAAGCTGACATCTGGAAAATCATTCCAGCAATACGAACAGTTATTGGGAGAGTTCTCGTTCCCGTGAGACTCGTTGCTATAACATTAAAGATGAACTCACCTGTTGATGCATCACCACTTGTTACAAAATCTATAATGGAAGTAAAAGCACCATTGCCGGATAGTTTACTGAAATTAATAGTCAACCCCGTCGGGAGGAGCCCAACCCATTCATTCGATAAAGTTATCGCTTCATCATCACCAAAACTCACCTGTATCTGTATGGTAGTACTGCCAGTACCCCCTCGAAGGATCGTGAGAGCGGAGGAGGTTGCAGTTAATGAGAAGTCAAATATGGTGAGATTTCGTATCTCTGAGAAAGTACCAGAATTCCCTGCTTGATCCCATGCGCGAACACGCCATTGCAATCTGCCTGCAACAGTAGTTGTAATGCTAAATGTTAAGTTATCAGAGGTATTTTGATTAACAAGCAATGATGTGAAATTATCATTCGATATCTGAAGTTGATAGCAGGAGATTCCTGAGACATCTGGGGTGTTTGTAGTGTTATCTGCCGTTTCATTCCAAGAAAAGGTCACGTAATTATTATTGATATCATAGTTATCAGTTGGTAAGGACAAGAGAGGTTGGTTTGGGGCGGTAGTATCAATGATAAAATTCCATACATCAGAGATATTTATTCCTTGGGTATTGTTCGCTCTAATCCTCCAATACCATTTGCCTTCCTCGAGATTTACAGTTGGTGTGAAGGTATCTGTTGTTGGGCCGAGACTGCTATTTATTTTAAGTGTGGTGAAATCAGAACTATTACTGATTTGTATAGTATGATTTCCTGCATTTTGACTGATAGTCCATTGGAACGTAGGGGTGGTATCGGTTGTTTTGTGATAGTCTGATGGTTGAGAAGGGATAGGTTGAGTTGGAAGAGCTATTTCCTGGCTCCCAAAACTACTCCAAGATGGTGCGGGAGAAACATATTTTCGGATTAATATCCAGTCATAGCTTGTGTCCTGGATATCATAACTTGCACTACCATAGAACCCTCCTAATGAAATATAATTGATATTTTTTACCCATCCACAACCATATGACCACTGTGACGTTCTATCCTTGGTTAGAACAACTCCTGAGGCGTCGAATTGTGCTCCTAAAATATACCAAACATTATCGACTGATGTAAACACATTACTATTACCGCAATTGTAACTAGCAGTCGATCCTGTTCCAGTCCATCGATTAACATTTCTACTTCCAGTCTCTCGCATATATAAACTCGTTGCATCTGCCCCTGCGTTACTCCCTTGTGTATAGATCGAAGACTGCCCTGAAAGAGTCCCACTATACCCACCCGCATTAGTGTGATACAGTATTTTTCCCTCTACGATATACCCACTGTTCAAATTGAAAGATAGCACGTTTTGTAGACCAACCGATCCAATATTTATCCGAAGTATACCGCCAGAAACAGTATATGAATTAGCACTCACTATCCATTGACTGCCCAAACTTGTTCCAAGAAAATCATCAAAAAAAGGAAACGTAGCGCTCCCATTATTATGGGAACTTGCAGCAGCATTCCCATAATAAATATTTAATGCATCTTCGCCATTTGTTTTTACCCAGAACTGTGCTTTATCCCCATTCGTCTTATTTTCCATCCAATAACTTAATTCAGCACTATTGTTTTTATTCGTAAAACGAACGTCACTAAAATCTGTTTTACATTTACCTCCAAGATGAACATCAACATTGGAAGCACTACTATTATATCCAATCGTAATTTTCATCTGATAATTCAGAGAAGGATTTTGAATATTTGCCAGTTTTCGATAATTCCAACTCATATCCCACCAAGAAGGATCTGACCATGATACGATAATGGACGAAAACAAATTAGAATACGAAAATGCCGTGATTACAGTATCATACTCTTTTGATAGGGTATCATGGACTACCCAGGTGCCTTTCCAGACACCATCATACATCGTTCCTAAAACAAGCTGAAGATTAACGACATCAAAACCTTTTTCGTGATAATTTTTTGCCTGAACAGTTGCAATCCCTGAGATATCTTTTACAGTCACAGAAATGACCATTAACGAACCAATATTAACTTTCTCCGGAATTACAAAGGCATCATTAATACAAGGTTCCTGTTGAAAAGGGATTAATTGGACAAATGGAGATGGAAGAAAAAAGAAAAAAGCAACGATCAGAAAAAAAATTAGTTTCAAGGCGTCCACCAAGTCATTCTCCTCACATGATCATTTGACTAATCTATTTTCTTTCTCATCAATTTTTTTAAGATATCTTCTTCATTATCTGAAGAATATGAAATCTGTTTTTGGGTTTCAATTTCTTTCACGCTATTTTCGATAGTGGGTTGCTGTATCTTTGATTTTAAATTAAAGAAACTACCAGAGAACACATTTATACCTTCAGAAGAAATTGTAATTGGAGCAATTCTCTGCGAATGTGAAGTACCACGAAGCTTAATTATTTCCACTCCGCGTAATCTTTCAGTCTCACCTTGAAAATTATAAAAAACAATAATTCCATCCGCAAGAAAATCCTCTACGCCAGTTCTAGAAAACTTATATGGCGCATCCGAAGATTCAGTAATAAAAAATGTAGTTAATGCTAACTCTTCGAAAAATCTAAATAACTGTTCGATATAAATCCGATATTGCTCTAATTTTCCAGAAAAAGAGGTCTCTATTGCTGAAATTGAGTCTAACGCAAGGAGGCGAGGATTAAAATTTTCAGGAATAAAATCTAATACGACATCAATATCTAGTGGGAGACGACCACTGGCTTTTTCTAAAAGAGCTTCTACAGATCGTGCTATTATAATTGGTTGCAGTCTCTTCAATGCTATCTTACCACAATTTTTTGCAGATAAAATAATCTGATTTGGTTCATTTTTTATTTCTTTAACATCAAAACCAAATGATAACATATGTGATTTCAGTCTTTCCGGTCGTTCTTCCATAGAAAGATACACACAATCGTGTCCTTGACAAGCTAAATTATAGAGAGTTTGTAAACAAAATATTGTTTTTCCACACCCTGGTCCACCAGCGATAATGATATTTGATCCTTCAGGAATGCCATTTTTTATAAGATTGTCAAATCCTGATATTCCAGTACGAATCCACTTCTCTTTTGTGAACTCTTTTTCTTTAAAAAATTGGTCAACCTCTTCTAATTTCTTTAAATTTCCATCCACAAATTTTTCTCCTAGTGCATCAATAGTGAATGTAATTGATTTTGTTTATAAATATTTTGTTATTGTGTGCTTTGTGTAATAATCGCTGATTAGCTCCCCCGGAGTCCTCGCGAATTTCCCCTCTCGTAAACCTTAGTAAAAATGGTGGATAATTAGATTATATAATTCTATTACCGCATTGCTGTTTGCCTCTTTTCTGATATTGTAATTACTTTGTTTCTTCCTCAATGATTTTCCGTTTGAGGAGTAAATCGGTTATATGAATCTTTTTTCCATCAGGAAACAAATTTAACGGTGGTTTCTCACCTTGCTCATAAATCTTATATTTCGCACAAGTTATATGGTTTTCTTGTGAGAGACAGTATTGAACAGACAACATGTAAAAGATTTCTCCCAGCTCCATATCACTAAGCATATTAGTTATAATTTTTGGAATGTTTTTTTTGTAAGCATTTCCGCAGGAAATAAGATATTTACAAATAAATTTACTATTATAAATGAGATACGATAGGCATTTCGTATATTCATCTGATTCACACAAAGCAAAAGTAGAGAATTCAATAAATTCAGGAAACTTTTTTAAACAATTTCTTGTAAAATCTTGGTATAACGGACAGCTCATTCTTTACCTGTAAGGAAATCAAGAAATGAGATTATATAGTTTTTGTAAAACAGGTTTCATACCTAAATGTTACGCTGTTCTTCCTTAAGAGAATAACCTTATTGTTTAGGTTGATTTTTTCGCACTAAGAATTATTGCATAAAGCAGTTATAGTGTAATGTCAAATATGAAAAGAATTATAGTAAAAATTCTCCAAGAGAAGAGTTGATTAGAGAATTACGTAAATATCTTCGATATCGAGAGAAGAATTATGGTGGTTATCTGTAGCTCTCACGGTAAGGGTGTGCAGTCCACGGGATGCTTGGAGATCCCAGGTAAATGGTGCTTCCGTGTCAACGGATTGCGAGATATCATCAAGGAAAAATTCAACGGAATTGGCATTTTCGGTCGTTACCTGCGCCGTAAGCTTTCCTAGTATCCGTGCAGCTGCTTGCTGTATAGGGAGTTTTTTCAAAAGTGTTGGGATTCCTAGACCAAAGAAATAGGTGTGATAGTAGAGCGGTGTTTCAAGGTGTACTCTCGGGACATTCGGTTTGAGGTTTCCATAGGCTCCGTCGATGAACATGACACCGGTGCCGTTGCCGTACCATTCTGCGATCATGTCTGCGTCATAGGACATGCGGAACCAGCCGTCCTCTCCCCATTTTGTCCCCCAGCTGTTTTTTACAATCCAACAGTTCTTAGTATCATCGTATCCTACGATGGTGACGACGTGTCCTCCGACCGTTCTTCCCTCATGATGTTTATATACGCCTCCAAGGTAATAGAAGAAATCTCTCCAGAAATGAATGCAGATGACGAGTGGCCCATGGTCGATTAACGCTTGTTTCATGGAACTGATATTGTGGTCGACCCATCCCCACTCGGTAATTTTCACGGTCCTATTCTCCCACCCAGGGAGACTTTCAAAGGGGTAATCAAATACTCGATGCGGATCAGGGAAACATCCTTCATCAGGAACTCCAGTGTCTATGAGATAGTTGGCTGCATCAACGATGTTGACATAACCTTGGTTAATGGTCCCCCCTGCATAGAAATACAGGTGGTTCTCTGAAAGATCAGGATTGTATTGCTCTTGGAGTTGGTATTGCATTATTGTTTCTAGAGCAGCGCATAAGCCGAATGCTTCGCAGGTTGGTGCGGGTGACTGATCTTTAATGGGAGTCGTATAATCGGTTCCGTTGATATCCCGCCAACTGAACGAAGACGGTACATTGAACATTTCATGAGCAGTACCAATTTTTACTGTACTGAAAGAAGTGATTGGCAGTAACAAGAAAATAACCCAGAGAATCGTAATTGTTTTCTTCATAGTATTTCCCCTACATAATACATAATATTTTGCCTTTATAATAATTGTTATTGGTCTTTGAGTCGAGGGTAAATTAATATATGGTCTTTTTCTTAGCCTTGAAATAATGAACCTTCGAACAATTACATTACAGCAAAAGATGGTCCTATACCTTGGTATTTTTCTTGGAATCATTGCGACGATTATCATCGGATATCTCCTTGCACCAACCCTGATCTATGACCAATGGATCTGGAAATATTACTGGGGGCCAGTGGTTGCTGATGCATCGGGGCATTCAGTTTCCTACAATGGTGTCACCGCACTCGAAGGCTATACGATTCTTTCAGAGATTACCTATGGAATTATCCTTGTCTGCGCCCTCTATGGACTGTACAAACTTTTAAGGAAACTTGAAATCAGGATTGATTGGTATTTCTGCCTTGCCTTGTTTCCCTATATCCTGTTTGGTCCAGTGACTCGCGTCTTGGAAGATACCAATTATTTTTCTGAACCTGCTGTGTACTGGTTCATCTCACCACTGATATACTTTCAGACGACGCTGTATGTGCTGATCTTTCTCTTTCTAGGCTATTATCTTCAAAAAAAAGCATTTGCCCGAAGGAAAACACTCTTAATTCTTCTTTCTGTATTTGTCCTTATCGATGTTTTCTATACGATTCTTTGGATTCTTGGAATCCGCTATGGTGCCTCTCTTATTGAACCTGGTTTCTTTTACGTTCTTTCCATTCTCGCATTTCTCCCTCTTCTGTATCGTATTATAAAAAAACAGATGATGACGGTAAATACCGTTATTTTCTCAGGCGGGTTGCTTATTGTCCTGCCGTGTGTCTTCCTTATTGGACGATGGATCATAGGGGACCAATGGAGTGGTTCTAATGGTACATATCTTAATGTGTTTTTGCTCGTTATCGGACTTGTTGTCCTCATCGTAATTCTCGTGTACCTGATTGCGTGGGTCTATCGAAAACACGAGACTATCGTGATGTATAAAAATCCGTTGAATCTCTCAATGCTTGCAGGGCATCTGATTGATGGGATAACAAGCTACATTAGTATCTATGATCCCTTGAGTATGGGGTTGCCGTCGTATGTTGAGAAACACCCTGCATCAAACGGCCTTATGGAGCTGTGGCCACCGTTATTTCCTATTGTCAAATTCCTCCTTATTATTATGGTGATTTACGTCTTTGATGTCGTGTATAAAAAAGAACTGGGGAAGTATTCACGGTTAGTTAATCTCCTCAAAATCGGCATCTTCATCCTTGGCGTCTCACCAGGCATACGGGATCTGTTGCGGGTCACAATGGGTGTGTAGAAGAGTCATCTTCCTCTCTCCGGTGAAGACAACAGAATTATAAACACCATTGTTTTTTCTTCAGAGATGATGAGACGGCATCCTGATTGGCTGAAAGTAAGAATTGGCGGAGGAGAAAATTTTTCAAAAGTAAAAAATCTCCTTAGAACCGCGAAATTGCATACGATTTGTGAAGAGGCCAGATGTCCTAATATCGCTGAATGTTTTGGATGTGGCACCGCTGTTTTTTTAATTTTAGGAAATGTCTGTACCCGAGACTGTAAATACTGTAATGTTACCCATGGGCTGCCTAGTTCCATAAATGAAAATGAACCACGAGATATTGCAGAAAGCGTAAAAACCCTCGGGTTGAAGTACGTGGTGGTGACGTCGGTGACACGAGATGATCTCCCGGATGGTGGGGCATGTGTTTTTTCTCAGACCATACAGGAAATTCGACAGTTGAATCCAGTAGTGCGCATTGAGGTGTTAATCCCTGACTTTAAAGCAGATGGGACTGCGTTGCAGTGTATCGTTGATAGCGCTCCTGACGTTATAAACCATAATATTGAGGTCGTTGAGACATTATTTCCAGAGATTCGGCCACAAGGAGATTATCAGAGGAGTTTATCTGTGTTAAGAACAATAAAAACTATGGATAAAAAGATGAAAACAAAATCAGGATTCATGATTGGACTTGGAGAAACTAAGGAACAGATTCTTTCAACAATACAAGATCTAAAAACGGCACACGTTGATTTTTTAACAATAGGACAATATTTGCAACCGACAAAACAGCATGCTGACATTAAGAAATATTACACGCCAGATGAATTTCAAGAGTTTAAAAACATCGCATTGAGTCTTGGTTTTGCACATGTTGAATCAGGACCGCTGGTTCGAAGCTCTTACCATGCACAGAACGCCTTGCAGTAGATGTTTTTGGAAGAGGAACTTTATAAGAAGATAATTGAATACGCGTGCGGATTATGCGATCTCAATCCATCTATAAGGTGCCACAGGGGAAACTGCTAAAAATCTCTATTGAGTACGATGAAAAAGATAATGTTATCAGAGACATTCGGATAACTGGGGATTTTTTTGCTTATCCTGAAGAGACAATTGAACTGATGGAAACGAAACTAAGAAACACGTTGATAGAAAGAGCACAATTACAGGAAAAGATACGTTCAATCATTACTGAATATCATATTCAATTTATTGGCGTTGATCCTGAAGGCTTGACGCAAGCGATCCTGATGTGTAAACCATGAAAGAACAATGGAGACTTCTCCAAACAGGTTTCAATACTGCTTTTTCAAACATGGCTGTTGACCGAGCGATACTTGTCGAAAATAGCGAAGGCAAGGTTCCTCCTACCGTACGATTTTACGGATGGATACCCCCTGCTATTTCTATCGGTTATTTTCAAAGTGTCGCTGAAGAAATCGATGTAAACGCATGCGAAAAACTTGGTGTTGATTATGTTCGGAGAATCACTGGCGGAGGCGCTGTGTTTCATGATAAAGAATTAACCTATAGTATAGTGATACCAGAGGCGCATCCTGCGATACCAAAAAATATTTTAAAAAGTTACGGACGTATCTGTAATGCGTTATTACAAGGCTTGGCAAAACTAGGAATTAAGGGCACCTATGCTCCTATCAATGATATCCTCGTTGATGGAAAAAAGATCTCCGGGAACGCACAAACCCGGAAAGCAAACACGGTTCTTCAACACGGGACTATCCTTTTGGATGTCGATGTCGACACGATGTTTTCCTTACTGAAGGTCCCTAATGAAAAGATAAAAGATAAACTAATTCAAGACGTAAAACAGCGGGTGACATCAATACAACACATATTGGGAAAGAAGATAGGTTTTAAAGATGTGGCAGAGGCAATAAAGCTCGGTTTTGAGGAAGAATTCGATGTCGAATTGATCCAAGGGGTTCTTACGAAAGAAGAAAAAACGCTAGCGACACAATTTGAAAAAGAATGTTTTTCAACAACGCATTGGAACCACAGAAGATAATAAGAGCCCAAACAGCGATTAGATCTTCATTATTTTTTAGATAAGAAAAAGACCCAGTGTTTCCGCGTAATCTTTTACTCGAAGATACTCTTCTCTTGGAACAGGGCAGGCGATCTCCTTGTATTCATGAGCATGATATTCGGGTCGGTACTGCCCCATGACATTGACGGCAGCCGCCAGGGTGTTTTTCTGGATCCACTCAAGAATCGGGCGGGAACAACACGTTCCATGGTTTGGTAAAACCAGATGTCTTACGATTACTTCACCTTGCTGATACGCAAGCAAATGATTTCGTTTCATAATAGCTGTATATCCATCGACCTTGGAGAGGCGTTTTGCGCACGAATCATTCCCGTATTTAAAATCGGTTAGATAGATATCTATCACCCCGTGCAACAGTTTCATGGTTTCTTTTGAACCATACATATTAGAGTTCCACACTTGAGGAATGTTGCTGTCTAATTCCTTCAAAACCTTAAGAATATATAGGAGATTTGATGTTGGATCCCCACCGACCCAATTCACGTTTCGTGCACCCTGTTTTTTCCGTTCTTTAACGGCTGTGACAAGCGCTTTTGGTTCTATGGTTACACCACAAGGATTCTGACTTATATCCCAATTCTGGCAAAAAACACAATTGAAAGTACAGCCTGAAAAAAAGATCGTATATGATGGGACAAGCACTTTCTCTTCACCGTAATGTAAAAACTCAGAGGCAATATGCGATTC
>JAPKYG010000092.1 GCA_026394435.1 Methanobacteriota archaeon
AAAACAAGTGAATATGCGTTTCTTGGTGTCACGGATTTTGAAGGATTCCCGATGATGATCCTGATTCTTTTCTCCCTGTGTTTTGGTGCGTTACTTGGAGATGTCATCGAGAGTTTCTTCAAACGACGTGTAGGCAAAGACCGCGGCCAGGACTGGATACCGTTTGACCAACTTGATTTCTTGGTAGGTGCTCTTGTCTTTAGTTTCCTGATGAGTGAACTCCTCTATCTTCTAGGGTTGACATGCCATCACTGGTTTTTCTACAACATCACGATATGGCATATCCTCATACTCCTGATTGTCACCCCTTTCATCCATATCACAGCGAACGTTCTATTCCGAAAAGCACGTAAAAAGAACACAAAAAATTAAAGAGTTCGATGAGATTCCTTTCTAGTTGATGATTCTGGCGAGAACATGATTGCACAGAAAACAACACCAAAAAAGCAATCCCTAAAAAATACCACGATTACGATGAATAAGGATCTGGAGCAATGGGTTTCTGCAGAAGAACAAGCAGATATCTCAAAAACGATAAACGCGAGATTAAAGGATAAGAAACCAAAGGGGAAATGCGACATCTGTCGGGTTCATCCGGCAAAATCCGTCTGTATCAAATGCGGGAACTCGGTGTGCAGTTCCTGTTATTTTACCATGGTTGGTTTGTGTCAAAGCTGTCTTTCAAAGGAAACTATTGAGAAATGGAAAAATAAAAAAACAGATTGGAAGAAAATCCTTGATGTGGATTGGGTTGATTAATTCCCTTGCTCTCGCTTCACCCGTTCTCCTTCGAGTGATAGCGCAAGCATCGCTCGTGCTGCTCTCCATGATGACGGGTAGATTGGTACTCCAACTGCTTTCAAATCAAGAATCAAGTCTTCGAATTCTTTACCACCCACCCAGCATCCAAGTATTGGTTTCTGGTACTCATGGTGTAGCTTCTGCTGATGAATCATTTTCAGGATAGCACCCGCGTACTCTCGTGGTCGTGCGTACCCAGCGTGGACCGATGCAACGATGATGCCATCGATATTTTTATCCTCCAGAAGCGCAAGGGTGGATGCCCAATAGCGATAAAAGCCCGCATCTGCGACAAGGTCGACAGGGTTATTTGGCTTTACCAGTCCGGGAACGATTTTCTCGATTTTTTTAAAGGTCTTCAGAGACAATTTTGGGACGGTCAGACCGTTTGCTTCACAGGCATCCGTAAGAAGAATCCCAAGACCGCCACCGTTGGTGATGATGCCAATCCGATTGCCTTTCGCTGGAGGCTGTCCGGCGAGTGCACGCGCCATGTCAAATAATTCTACGACATCACGACAACGAATCCCGCCTGCTTGTTTAATCGCAGCGCTATACAGTTCGTCACTTCCTGCCATCGAACCCGTATGAGATGCGGTTGCTCGTGCACCTGCTGCGCTTCTTCCGGCTTTTACCACAAGTACAGGTTTGTCACAGGCCTTGATACTATTCATAAAGTCTCGTCCGTGTCGGATCCCTTCGATATACAGTCCAATCACTTTGGTGTCTGGGTCTTTACTGAAGTAATCCACAAGATCGTCATCATCGATGTCAATTTTGTTTCCCACGCCGATGATCTTTGAGAGTCCGACGAACTCGTTGTTCGCCAGGTAAATCATACCCATTCCGAGTGCACCGCTTTGACTGATGAGAGCAAGGTTTCCTTTCCGTGGCATCCCAAAGACAAAGGAGACATCCAAGTTATCGGATGCGTTCTTGTAACCCATGGTGTTCGGCCCTAAAATCCTGATTCCGGTTCCTTCCACGAGTTTTTTAATGGTTTCTTCTCCTTCGTGATTTCCAATTTCGCTAAACCCTGAGGTGATAATAATGATCCATTTGACCTTTTTTTTCACACAATCCTTAATGATCTGAGCAACGAGTACCTCAGGTACCGAAACCATGACGAGATCAATCGTATTAGGAATATCAGTCAGTTTCTTGTAACATTTCATTCCAAGGATTTCGTCTTCGTTTGGATTCACCGGGTATAATCTACAGGGATAATCAGAGATCAGAATGTTTTTCAACGATGCATGTCCAATTTTTGTCGGGTTTTTTGATGCACCAACGACCGCGATACTTTTCGGATTGAAAAACGTCTCTAATGATTGCTTCATAACATCTTCCTCTCTTTCTTTTTTTCAGACATTCCCTTTCGTTACTTAAATATACTGAAATATATGATATAATTTTTTAGATATACAATTATATATATAATTTCATGAGACGAACTACCTCAGCACTATCACGTGCCTGTCGATAATCTTCTAACGGCTCTCGATTTAACTCTAGAAAACGATGACCCCATGTATAAATCCCCACAATCTCCTTCGCATGCTCAACCTCCCCAAGAATGTATAATGCAGCAGCAAACGCCTCAAGAGTACTTAACTGGAACGGCTTCCCATAATTAACCGGGTTTGCCGCCAATAAAAAAGGTAACGCACGAGAGAGAGTTGTCGTCTCAAGAAATTCAAATGATTGTTCAGCAGTCTTCCACGAACAATCCAACGCTACAAGCCCATGATCCTTCGCATTCTGTAGATCCTCCCTGGAGATACTCTTCTCCGCAAACGGATTCAACAGAACCGCATGATACGGCAATCGCCGTATATTCTTCTCAAGAGCAGCATGCCCAAACCGATGTAACTTCTTTGCCGTACACTTCTTCGGGTCATCCTCATTTGCATGATACACCACAAGCCTCACGAGTTTCTTCATTCTTCAATCCTCACATCAAGCACCACATGATCCACACCAGGAGCATACGATTTAATCTCATTTATCTTCAGGAGTTCAACAGTGCGATGATAGTTCTTCGCTGCGGTTTCAATATGCTTGAGTGGGAGATCTGGAATCGACTCAATCGGTACTATCTCATGATAATGCAGAACCCCACTCTGGTTTCTTAAGCATTCCAGGCTTATCGGTAAGAAAATCAGTGGCTCCTTCAGATACCCCAGAATCACTCTATCCGCGCAACCCTTCGGAGCTATCTTCCGGTTATCGCCTAAAAGCGGCTCTACAATATCGGTCACATGATTCAACACCACATTTGCACGCAGATACCGGTACGCAAGCGGATTTATCTCACACGCAAACACCATCTTCGGCTTGCTGTACACCGCCATCGGAAGCGTGAAATACCCGATCCCTGCAAACAAATCAACCACCGTTTCATGACGATTTGAGACCGTCGCCATCCGCCTTCGCTCTGCCATATTCCCTGAAGAAAACATAATCCTCTGCGGATCCACCTTGAAACGAATTCCATTCTCCGTATGGATCGTTTCAGTCATTGATGAACCAGAAATCACCTCGACGACTGGCTCACGATACACCCCTGAAATCCCACCCGCGTCATTCAAAACGGTTGTACAATCAAGTACCTCTGCATACACCTTTCCGATGATTTCTTGATGTTGTTTCAATTCGTCAGGTAATTTAATCGTGACCACGGTGCCGATCTTTTCCCATTTGTCGGGAAGACGACTCACCAACCCTGAAGGAAGTACCAGGGACAATGTTTTTTTAATACTCTCGAATGGTGTCTGTCGCATTCTCTTTAATTACATAACAGTACCCTATAAAACATCATCCCTTAAACTCCAACAACTCTATGTACTGCAAACTCTATTCGCAGGTTGGATGGCGGAGTTATTTCCTTATTCACTACGAAAAAACCAGAAAGAAATCATGCGGGAAATCACCGATGCGCTTACACAGCGGAGGCAATTTGCCTTTGAGTCAGGAACCGGCTCAGGCAAAACCATCTGCGTTCTCGCTGCAGCACTCACCTTTGCTTTAGAAAACAATAAAAAAATCATTTACACAACACGGACAAACGCACAACAACAACAAGTCATCCTGGAACTCCGCGCAATAAAAAAGAAAGCCAAAGATAAACGAATCTATGGCGTTGGGATGCAAGGCCGCGGGAACATGTGCCTACTTGCGCGAGAAGACCCTGAAATACAGAACGGGAGCTCAGAGGAACTCTCAAAATTCTGCTCCCATCAAAAAAAACTCGCGGTGTCAGGAAAAAGCAAAGGATGCAGCTACTATCGAAGTTACCTTGGCGATAAAGATCGCGTTGAAATAATCATGGCATGGACACAGAAACACCTACCTACTACAGAAGAATTCATCGACGCTTGTGAAAAACAAAAAATCTGCCCATATGAGATTAATAAACTCATCGTCCATGACGCCCTCGTCGTCATAGTCCCCTACGTCTACGTGTTTGACAAAGCGATCCGGATCAAACTGTTTGACTGGCTTTCTATCTCTGAAGAAGATGTGATTCTTGTTGTTGACGAGGCACACAACCTCCCCGAATATCTCCGAGAGCTATTCTCCGCGGAGTTGAGCACCTGGATGCTGAACAGCTGCCTGCTGGAAGCAGACCATTTTGGAAACCCTTCACTTGCGGACGGCAGAGTCACTGTTGCCGCGTTCTGTAAGGAACTCATGGATGTCGTCAACGACCTGCGAGACACCTACGTGTACGGAATATTAGAAGGCGGTATACGAAGGATCAATCATGAAAAAAACGATGCGCTCATCCCTTCCCATGAGCTTGAGATAGAACTTCTCTCACGCTTGAAGATCACCAGTAAAACACTCAAGGATATCGTCAGCGACCTTCTCGCGTACGGAGAAAAAATCCAGGAGTACAAACAGAAAGATGGGAAACTCCCTCGATCCTATTTGCACAAGCTTGGGCTCTTCCTTGGTTTCTGGATTACTATTGAGATGGACCAGTATATCAAACTAGTCTTGGATGCTGGTGAAGGAAAAAACCCAAGGGTGGAAGCATATTGTCTGGACCCATCAATCGGCACGGACATCCTCAAGCAAGTCCATTGTAGCATCCATATGTCTGGAACGCTTGAACCATTGGATGAATACCGTGACTCTCTTGGTCTTCCCCTGGAAACCAGACTCGCGGTGTATCCATCACCGTTCCCCCCGGAGAATCGGAAGATTTTTTTTGTTCGCGATGTCACGACACGATATGATGAGTTGATGAAAGATAAAACCATCATACCTCAAATGTGGCAGCATGTCAGCGGTATCTGCAACACATTCAAGAAAAATACCATGGTGTTCTTCCCTAGTTTTAATACGCTGTCGATGTTTCGAAAGAACGGGCATTTCGCGGAGATCCAACGATGCCTCTACATAGAGGAACAGCACATGTCACAGTCAGAGCTAATGGAGCTGGTCACCGATTTCAAATCCTGCGGGAACGATGACGGAAATGGTGCCGCACTTTTCTCCGTGATGGGTGGACGGATCAGCGAGGGCATGGATTTCCCTGCAGAGCAACTCGAGATAGCAGTCATTATCGGCATTCCATATCCGAAACCAACTGCACGCCAGCGTGGTCTGCAGAACTATTATGATCAGAAGTTTGGGAAAGGTTGGGAATACACGGTACAGGGGCCGGCTGCACGCAAAATGCTTCAAGCAATCGGTCGATTGATTCGTAATGAGAATGATCGCGGTGTCGCTGTGATCCTTGATAAAAGAGCACCGCGGTTTCATCAGTACATAAAAGACATGCGGGAATCAAAGGATCTGTTAACCGACATTAGCCATTTCATGAAATCGTAACGGTATATTAGAAAAATTAGGAATTTCTTTAAAACATTAATACATTCATCCAATGACGTCAGAAAGATTTTGACGGGCGAGGTTGTTGTATCGTGGAACCAGAAAAAAAACTCTTAAAACTTATACTTGAAGATGGTTCTTTTTTTTCTGGCTACTCCTTTGGGAGCTCTCGTCCAGTTGCTGGAGAAGTCGTGTTCAACACCGGAATGGTCGGGTACCCGGAGAGTCTTACTGATCCATCGTATAAAGGACAGATCTTGGTCCTTACATATCCTTTAATTGGAAACTACGGAGTACCAGGTAACGAACGAGAAGACAATCTATTGAAATATTTTGAATCTGAAAAAATCCAAATTGAAGGATTAATCATTGCAGACTACTCAGAGAATTATTCTCATTGGAATGCGAAGAAATCATTATCTGAATTCATGAAGGAACACGATATCCCAGGTATCTATGGAATTGATACACGGGAGTTAACGAAAAAGTTACGCAAAAAAGGAACACTTCTTGGAAAAATTGTCCATGCACATGAAAAAATATCGTTTTGTGATCCTAATAAGCAGAACCTCGTCGCCGATGTCAGCGTCCATGAACCGGTGGTGTATCTAAAAGGTAAGAGGAAAGCCATGGTTGTTGATTGTGGTGTGAAAAACAGTATCATCAAAGCATTTCTGAAACGTAATTTTACGGTAATTCGTGTTCCTTGGGAGTATGATTTTACCAACCAAGATATTGATGGTATTATTTTATCTAATGGACCTGGTGATCCGAAGAAATGCGAAAAGACAATTGAGCATGTACGAACTGTTTTATCGAAGAATATTCCGATTCTCGGAATATGTCTTGGGTCTCAGATCCTAGCACTTGCTGCAGGTGCGGATACCTACAAACTCAAGTATGGTCATCGCAGTCAGAATCAACCTTGTGTGGAAGCGGGAACAAACCGATGTTATATCACGTCGCAGAACCACGGGTATGCAGTTGATGCAGATACATTGCCACAGGATTGGCGTGAATGGTTCTACAACGGGAATGATCAGACCAACGAGGGCATTAAACATATCTCAAAACCGTTTTTTGGGGCGCAGTTCCACCCAGAGGCGTCCCCCGGTCCTGATGATACCGAGTTTTTATTTGACCTATTTGTAAGAGCGATGAAATGATCAAACAAAAGAAACCAAAATGGAAAAAGATTCTACTCCTGGGATCTGGTGCGATACGGATTGGCCAGGCAGGAGAATTTGATTACTCAGGGAGTCAAGCAATCAAGGCACTAAAAGAAGAAGGAATTAAAACGATTTTGGTAAACCCGAATATCGCCACCATACAAACCTCCGACTACCTTGCAGATAAAGTTTATTTCTTGCCCGTGACTGCGTCGTTTGTCGAACAAGTGATAAAAAAAGAAAAACCAGATGGCATCCTACTTGGTTTTGGTGGGCAAACCGGGCTTAATGTGGGACAGGAATTAGCTGCGAATGGTGTTTTAAAAAAATATAAAGTAGATGTTCTTGGGACGCCGGTTGAAGCAATTCAGAACACCGAGGATCGAGAACTATTTGTGAAAAAAATAAAAGAAATTAATCTGAAAGTCCCTCTTAGCAAAGCTGTAAAAAATGTCGACGATGCAATTGCTGTTGCAGAGGAAATCGGCTATCCAGTGATGTGTCGGATTGCTTACGCACTTGGTGGTCTTGGATCCGGTGTCGCTGCCAATAAAAAACAATTAGTAGAACTGGCAAAAAAAGCGTTTTCATATACGAGACAAATCCTAATTGAGGAGTATCTAGGAGGGTGGAAAGAACTGGAATATGAGGTGGTGCGGGATCGCTACGATAACTGTATCGTGGTGTGTTCCATGGAGAATGTGGATCCGATGGGGATACATACGGGTGAAAGCATCGTTACCGCTCCTGTTCAGACTCTTACTGCCTCTGAGAATTTTATGTTGCGTTCTATCTCAATTAAAGTCATTCGACATCTGGGGATTATTGGCGAGTGCAACATCCAATTTGCCTTTGATCCTCTATCCGAGGATTATCGTATTATTGAGGTCAATGCACGGTTAAGTCGCAGTTCTGCGCTTGCGTCAAAAGCAACAGGATATCCGCTCGCGTTTATCGCTGCAAAACTAAGCCTTGGCTATAGTTTGACTGAATTGCAGAACATTATCACTGGTGAAACCTCTGCGTGTTTTGAGCCATCTCTTGATTATGTTGTCGTGAAATTCCCTCGATGGGATCTGCAGAAGTTCAGACGGGTAAGCATCCGTCTTGGTTCAGAGATGAAATCTGTTGGGGAGGTCATGGCGATTGGAAGGAGTTTTGAAGAAGCTTTACAGAAAGCAATCCGGATGTTGGATGTCGGAATGAACGGCATCGTCTGTAACACCGTAGAGTTTTTTGATTTAGAAAAAGAGTTACGGGAACCTTCCGATAAACGGATCTTCGCAATCGTTGAGGCTATTAAAAAAAAGTATTCCATTGAGGATATCGCTAGGTTTTCGAAGGTGACGCCCTGGTTCCTGTATAAAATACGTAACATTGTAGAGATTGAGGAGCGATTAAAACGATATAGTCTTTCTGAGATTCCCCTATCATTACTAAAAGAAGCGAAACAAAAAGGATTTTCAGATCATCAAATAGCATTATTGACTAAGAGTAGCGAATCTGATGTGCGGAAACGACGGAAAAAAAATTCCATTATCCCTTTTGTAAAACAAATTGATACCCTTGCTGCAGAATACCCTGCGAAAACCAACTATCTTTATCTCACGTATAATGCGAATGCCGATGATCTCGATTTTAAACAAAAGCATCAAATTATTGTCCTTGGTAGTGGGGCGTACCGGATTGGTTCCTCAGTTGAGTTTGATTGGTGTTGCGTAAATTCTGTTTCGACTTTACGAAAACTAAAATACCAGACAATTATGATTAACAATAACCCAGAGACTGTGAGTACCGACTATGATATCTGCGATAAATTGTATTTTGATGAACTAACCTTTGAGCGGGTTTTGGATGTCTGTGAAAAAGAAACCCCGCTCGGGGTGGTTATTTCGATGGGTGGCCAGATTCCCAACAACCTAGCACTTCTGTTGTATGAGGCTGACGTCCCAATTCTGGGAACTTCACCAAAGGATATTGATATCGCAGAGGATCGCCATAAATTTTCAGCTTTACTTGATACATTAAAGGTTGATCAACCAGAATGGAAAGAGCTCACCAGTGTAGAGGATGCAGAAGAATTTGCAAATAAAGTCGGTTACCCTGTTTTGATACGGCCAAGTTATGTCCTTAGCGGTGCAGCAATGAGCATCGCACTTAGTAACAAAGAACTACGAGAGTACCTAAAAAAAGCATCTGAGACCAGCAAGAAATACCCGGTTGTGATTAGTAAATTCATCATCGGAGCAAAAGAAATTGAGATCGACGCGGTAGCAGATCATGGAAAACTCTATTGTTATGCGATTTCTGAACATGTGGAAAATGCTGGAGTTCATTCTGGAGATGCGACGATTGTGCTTCCTCCGCAGCGAACGTACCTTGAGACAATGAGGCAGGTGAAAACCATTGCAAAAAACATTGCAGACTCATTAAAAATTACAGGGCCATTCAATATCCAGTTCATTGCAAAAGAAAATGATGTGAAGGTTATAGAGTGTAATCTGCGTGCATCTCGCAGTTTCCCGTTTGTCTCTAAAGTGTTTAAAATTAATTTTATTGATCTTGCAACCAAAATTATTATGGGGAAACGGGTGCCTCGTATTGATCGATCAGCATTTGATTTGGATTATGTAGGTGTCAAGGCATCACAGTTTTCATTTACACGGCTGAAAGGATCAGACCCAATCCTGGGTGTGGAGATGGCGTCAACAGGTGAAGTCGCTTGCCTTGGTGATGATTTCAACGAAGCATTCCTAAAAAGCTTACTTTCTGTAGAATTCAAACTACCGAAGAAAACCATTTTACTTTCCACAGGACCGGTTGATAGTAAAGCAGATTTTCTCTCAAGCACTCGTATACTCAAGACTCTAGGGTATATGTTTTATGCGACAAAAGGAACCGCTGATTTCATGAAAACCAACGGCATCGACGCAGATATACTATATTGGCCGCTCGATGAAAGGGAACCAAACACACTGACCTACATTGCAGAAGGAAAAATCGATTTAGTCATCAACATCCCGAAAAACATCGAAAAAGAAGAACTGGATAATGATTATTTAATTCGACGGAAAGCCGTCGATTTCAATGTTCCGCTGATTACGAATATACAACTTGCCAAACGTTTTGTTGAAGCGCTCTCAAGGACATCTCTTACTGATCTTAAAATTAAAAGCTGGAATGAATACACTTAATGTTTTAACGCGGAAGTAGATCAGGAATCCCGTCTGTGATAGGATATGTACATTGGCAGTGTGAGCAGGTAAACATACCAGCGATGATTTCTCCTTTTTCCTCTTTTTTTATGTCAAGGCTAAGTTCTCCTTTGCAGGTAGGGCAGCAGAGTATTTTAACGATTTCTTTTTTCATGCTCGTATCCCTTATTCAGTATTCCCCTAAATAGATTGCTCGTCTTTTTTTCGCATCTCCGTCGTAGATAAACGTCCAATCTTCATCGGTGAGTTTCTTCGCATCCTCGATCATCTGCAGGTAGTTTTTCACCTGGGAATCCATGAGGTCCGCTTGGTGAAGAATGCATGCTTCCACGAGTTTTGGCATCTTTGGAGAACCCCACTCGTATTTACCATGGTGACTGAGGATAAGGTGGATGAGTTGGTTTTCCAGCTCTTTTGGGAATTCTTTTCCGCTTGTCTTGAGTTCTTGGATTTTCTCTCTAATCCATTGCTCCCCAATCACAATATGGCCAATGAAATTACCTTCATCGCTGATATCGATAGCTGCAGCATAGGTATACTCCTTTAGTTTCCCGACATCGTGTAGCAATGCACCGCAGATAAGAAGATCCTTATTGATGCTCGGATACATCTCAAAAATATTCTGACAAAGACGAATCACGCCAACGGTGTGCTCCATGTTTCCTCCGACGTAGTTATGGTGATGCGAGATCGCAGAAGGTGAATGTGTATACAACATGACAAACTCATGGTCGTTAAAGAAAGATGCGAGCAAGTGTTTCAACGGTTCATTCTGAACGCTTTTTATTTCTTTTTTGATTACTTCGTAGAGTTCTTTGATCCGCTCTTCAGTTAATGCCGGGAGGAAATCTGTGACATCGTACTCATTTGGAGCACATTTTCGCACCCCGCCCGTGTTCTCATTTACCGAGATTTGGAGTCTATCCTCATAATTTTCAACCATCCCGGTTCGAACCTGGACGAC
>JAPKYG010000164.1 GCA_026394435.1 Methanobacteriota archaeon
TACTCATTATGCCTTCCGCCGTTTTTTCCGCCGCATGTATAATAGTACAACTACAATGATGACAACGATGATAATGATAAGTGGTGTTAAACACGTAGTAAGTAACGAGGATGTTTGAGGCATGCCACTACTTGACCCAGATGTACTACTTGAGCTACCAGAGGATTGATAGCTCTGACCTGGCCCAGAGACAACGCTAAACGATTTACTGACCACTGGGGTCTCATAATAATCATTTCCCTGTTTGAAGGAGACTTTAAAGCCAATGATCTGCGTCCCGTATCCAACCGTGTCAGCATAGATGTCGAAGGATGCGGAGAACACATCATCAGGATCCATCGAGCCGATAAAATACTGCGAGGGAATCACGGTCGCGTTACAGATAGGGGTTATTAGAACACCGGTAATCTTCTCTGTTTTTGCGTTATAAACCTCAATGCTTATTCTAGAGGAGCCTCCCTTCGTGATGCTGAGGGGAAAATTGGTAATAATCGGTGCAACATCTAACGCCTCAATAACGGACAGAGGAGCGATGAGGGAGTTTGTATGCAGATTATCCCCATTCTTGTAGCTCACTGAGAAGGAAATATTACTCACACCGGTACTAATTGGTTTGACTGAAAAAATCACGTCTTCTGATGTTTCTGCAGCAAGTGACCCTATGAAATAACTCTGTGGGACGAATTCGACACTGTCTCCGTGTGGAGTGATAATGACTTCTTTTACAGCGTTTTCTCTTTTATTCACTGCAGTAACGGTAAGCTCTGTTGTTCCTCCTTTGGAGATTTTCGAAGGGACACTGGTTGGGAGGATATCTACTGAGGCGTTACTTACTTTGACTAAAAGAGGATAGATGACATCGGTACCACCGCTGACATCAACATTTACAACGGGAAAATATATTCCCTCACTCATGTTTTTATCGACAACAAGCTTGAAGTTTATCTCGATGCTTGCTCCTGCGGCAAGATAGCCGATATCTTCATAGTTTGCGGTCGCGCGAATTTGTTTCCCTCCGGATCGTGCAGGTTCAATCCAGATATTATTAATATCGACACCAAGGGTACGAACTGTTGTCGTTGAATCTCCAACGGAACCGGATGTTGATGTTTGTGTCGCGACGGTTTCTGCGTTTCTCATCTGAAGGGTTAACACCGCGGTATCACCAGGCATGAGGATTTCTGGGGATAATTGGTACTGTGAGATCATGACAGCTGGACTTGCCTGTACGGTGGGAATATACAGGGATACTAATACACTGAAAATCAGTGCTGATATGATGATTGTTGTCATTATTTTTTTCATATTAATTTACCTCCTTTTGTAGCTCAGACGAGCAACGTCTTAGTATTTTTATTACTTCGTTTTTTTTACCTTTATATGACATAAACACAGAGTTTTGTATCTGCATCATTGTTGAGAGTAATTCGCTGTCTTCTTCAATCATGTCGATAATTAAATTTCTAAATTTCATGAATTTTTTCATCATGCTTTCTCCTTGTTTTTTTGTGTTGAGAATGATTTTTTTCCCTTTCGGGGTTATCTTAAATATATTTTTTGAGCGTTTCTCTGTGGTTTTTACCTTAATCAGTCCTCCTTTTTCTAATTGTCTTAAAAGAGGATAGATGGTTCCTTTGCTTGGCACCCAGGTTCCTTCTGTTTTTTCTTTGATTTCTGAGATTATCTCATATCCTGATTTCGGTTTCCTTTTTAAGGAGCAGAGGAGGTACATGGTGAGTATTCCTCTCTGTTGTCCGTTGTGAGTTTCAAAATTCAGGATGTTGGACATGAGGCCGGGTAATTAAAGACCAATTTATAAATGTTTCGGAACTGAACGGTTCGGTTCCGATATATCATACATTCGTAGACAAAAAATACGATTTAGTTTTTCCGTTTCAACAAAAGAACACTAGCGGAGAGGGTTAACAATGCAAACAGGATAATTACGAGAATGTCAACCCAGATTTCTCCTATACCCCATCCGCACAGCATAATGGATCATTCTGCATCGATTCCATATCTCAGTGGGATGAAATACGAGAGTGGTTGGAGGTAACCAGGAATCGATTCGATAGGCCAGAATAAGCCAGCGAGAAGAATTGATGGGTTATTTGCAAGGGCGCGCGCAATCGCAACACGTTGCTGCTCCCCTCCAGACAACTCAGAAGGAAGTTAATTCGGGATACTACACTTTCTCGGTTTCTGACCATTCAAGTGTGTAATCATCGGTAACCTTAGGTTTTAAAAATATTTTTCTTATTTCTTTTATTTCTTCATTAGTTGATGGATTTGCGGGTTTTATTGTGGTTAGTACTTTTTCTATGTTACTATTTTTTAGCTTTCTATTTTGCAACAGTCTGAACCATTGATACAGTAGTTGTAACAGTATTACTCTCTGCATCTGTGACAACTAGTGCAACCTCGTAGCTCCCAGGACTGGTGTATGTATGTGTAGGGTTTTGCTCTGTAGATGTGGTTCCATCATCGAAAGTCCAATAATAGCTATATGCTTCTGTTCCACCAGATGTAGATCCATAAAAAGTTATAGGTTCATTAACTGGATAAGATTGAGATACATCTTTGTCTAATTGATATGAAAGACTCACGGAACATTTAACAGTTACGTAGGCATTTCCCATATTACCTGCGTTATCATATGCTCGAACTTCGATTTCATACTGAGTTGCTAGAACCCTGATATTATTTTGGTATCCTTGAGTGCTCATAGTATATGTTTTTGCGCTCGCTGCAGTGAAATGCCATTCGAAATAGTCCTTACTTGGTGAAAGTGTGATCTCATTTTCAGGGATTTTGCCTCCTTGGAACCATATCTCAACCGTGTTAATACCAGATCCTGATGAGGATTCATAGACGGTACCACTAACCTTGACATCACCTTTTGGGACTGTCCCCCATTGTGGTGTTTCAATAATCACCGTTGGTTTGGTTCGATCAATCTTAATTCCATTAACTACTTTATGGGGTATTTCTTCATTTTTTGCAGCATCTACAGACCAGAATTCGATTTTGTTGTTTTGTTGTTCTGTAGAAATCCTTGGTTTATTATTGGAATTATAAATCTGCTGTGAACCATCATTGATCTTGTAGTAGGTGTTAATTTCCCCGGGTAGTGAAACATCATCATGCGGATAGAGTGTAAATTCAACAGACACTGTGTACCAGCTGTTGTCACCATCAGGCTGTTCAGGGGTTATTTCATACTCTGTCCATGGTGGATCATGATCTGAGCCTATCCAGCTTACACTCCATTTATCAAGCGATGGTGTATCTCTTGGAATTGTTCGTGTAAATGTTGCACGAAGACGAATAGGATTAGCTGTTATACTTGAGATATCACGTCCAGGATTGATATTTTCAAGTAGAACCTGTGTGCCTGCCCCGTTGAGGATATCAAATTGCATATTACCAATTGGTATAGAGTAGATAGCATCAAACACTTCCCATTTTTCAAGAGCACTTGCTTTAATTTCCTTTGAAACAACTACTGCTTGTGTAACAATCTGTTTTTCATCACCAAAATTGTAGGATACCTCTGAGGAACCAGTAGACCGATATACATGCCAGACACTTCCAAAAGTATCTGCATAATTACTTGCTTGGTCACGTTCATCCTCCCAGACTGCGAAGATTTTCCCTTCACCAACAGCAAGGTTATTCCAATCCACGCTTTGAGAGGATCCGTCGTCGAGTCTATGTCCATTAGTTTGAACTTTCCCATCTGATGAAATGAGTTTACCCCAGACATCACTAATGCCATCATAGCAAACAAAAAACAATGTATCTAGATATGGTACTACATCTGTTCGTATATACTGATCACCAGGTTGCACAATGAAGTTATCAGTTACAGTGTTACCATATTGATCTAGTATTTTACCCCATATATTACCATCATGGCCAGAGCGACCAGGGTTCGCGCTTATATCACCATCGTTCCAAGCTACAAAATACCGTTTAGTTTGCGGACAATACGAAACCGATGGAAAAATATTATCAACAGTACTACTACCAGCAGCAATAGAAATAGTTGATCCAACTTTGTTCCCATTGCTATCAAAGCGTTGTGCAAAAAGCCCAAAGGGTCCAACCACAGGATCGTACCCATCTTCATAGACCACCATGAAAGTACCTTCATCATCGGAACATATCCATGGCTCATCCTGGCAGTTCGTACCACTAGCTACCTGGAAATCTTGGCCAACTGGTTGTCCATCAACATTATAAATCCGCCCGTACACATCATAGTTATTTGTACTATCTCGTGCATCTTCCCATACTACAAAGAATCTGTGGTTTTTACTATCAAATGCTACACAAGGATCAGCTTGTATACCAGGGCTATTACAAATTATAAATCTTGAAGTAACCGTACCACCAGGGGTAACAAGAGCACCACCTATATTCATCTCGTATCTAGTTGCGGGTTGAAGAGGATTTGCTGGGTTTTCCTCCCAAGCAACAAAAAACACGCCATTACCGTAGGCAATAGACGGGTTTTCTTTATGACACGCTGTGGCAGCAGGATCTGAAATATCAATATCTGCATCCCCACTAGGTTGTGGATCACCGCCATCTGAATTATATGTCCGCCCATGAATAACACAGGATATTGTTCTCTGCATATCAGGTAGAGGGAAGCTTATATCCTCTGGCCCTAATCTTTCCTCCCATGCAACAAGGAATCTGCCACTACCATAAGCAACATCAGGGTCCCAAGCACCCTCGAGATAATTTTTATAGGAAATCATTATATCAGGATCGGTCCTGTCATCCCAAGTGAAAATCATATCAAAGTTACTTTGATCTGTTGCAGTTGAATCCCCATAGAACATATAAATAGTGGTATGACCCGGGGGAACATTTGGTACTCTCACTAGCACGTTTGCTGATTCACTATTTATTTTCTCACCAATCCAATAATAGAGATCGTTTCCTTGTTCATCAGTGAACCGAAGATCCCTGAAATCTGTTTGTATATCAGAATCATAGTACACGGTCATATCTACCACATATTCACTGAAGGTGGTACTTCCGCGGTTATAGATGTCAATGGGTTTCATCCTTTTCCATGCTGGGTTATACCACGCCGCGTAAGTATCCTTCATAAATACTTTCCCTTGGGTTTTGTTAACCTTATAATTGTATGATTTGTCAATATCTATTCCACTTTCATCTAGAAAATCATCCTCCCATATATGAGAAGAACCACCTTGAACAGTACTAGGAGGATTATTGTTATTATTATCGGTTTCACTATTAGATTTGTCGAGCAACTGCAATATTCGTGTTCTAAGATTTTCAAAAAAATTCTTAATAAGCGAAATCACTGACGGAGTATTCTTTTTATCAGAAGGCATAGCATTAAACAATGCTGAAACAGATTTCTTTGATAATGTCAAAGGTTGATTAATTTTGTTGATGTTGACAATAGCCTGCGCCGCTGATGAAAACACAAACAACATTACTATTACAGCAGCAGCTATTTTCCAAATATTATGATTTCGTTTCATTTTTTATTTCACCTCTCTCTCGTTCATAATACCTCATGCCATACATAATCCCATAAAATCGATACATCCCATTGTCCAGGCAATGGTTCATCGCCTAGCCACCAAAATCTGAGATTACTGACATCCCATTTAAGTGTTCTTGTGAACATTACATCTGTGGCATGTGCCTTGAATCCATATTGATATTCATGCTGATCTTGCCCATAGTTAATATATGCTTCAACATCGAGTTCTTCAAATAGATTACAAAATACCATGAAATGTCCTGTAGAACTCCAGTCCCAATCAAATTTTACAATGGCGCCAGGTGCTAACGTAACTTTTCCATTGAAATACACGTTGCTGCTGTATTTATCTCCAAAGGTTACTTCAGCTTCTGCAAGGATTCCTTGAGTGGAAAAAATATAATATCCTTTTTCTCCTCGTTGCCATTCGACTTTCACATATCCGCCAGGATTAATAAGAAGGCTTCCGTCTATGATAAAGCCTCCAGCATCAATGTTATCAAGTTTAAGGTCAACAGTTTTGCTTGCTTCTATTAAAAATGAGCCTGCTTGCCCTAGTTCCCATGTACCAGAAATTTCGAAATTCAACCCCTGATAATGAACATTGACTATAATATCTATCAACTTTGTAATCATACCAGAGAATTTGAAATTCGAGATCCCGCCACCAGAGCTATCAAACGAGAGCAGGAAATTGTCTGTAGCAATAGCATCCACGCTTACAAATAACACTTGAATACTCGTCTGAGTATCTACCACAGTGACATCAAGACCAAGCAGCGCATTATTATCTGTATCAAGACCAACACTTACCTGAGAACCATCGCTCCCAGGTAGATTAAACGATACCTGCCCATACCCATTATAGATCTTAAGGTTCCCAGTAATTAACCATTTATCGAACTTTAGGGGAACAGAAATCGTTGTCGTAGCATCAGATACTTTAGACGCTGTCAAATACCCGTTAAGGTTTGGTGCATCAATAAATCCCTCCAAACGTATACTTTTCGGGAAATTAGTAACCCTGATAAAAGGAGTCGTACTTCCATAAAGCGAGAGAGAGACCTCACCAATATCACTGGACATACTTACATCAATGAGTCCTGATGCAGTTTTTCCACGAAGGTTGATACTTAGTCCCCATTCCACTGTCATTATAGTAGGCAAATTCTTTAGATCCAATTTGACTAAGTTTCCATCCTGTATTGAATCCACCATATAAGTCACCGAATATTGTCGATCGGCTTCATATTTAAATGATCGTTCACCAAATACAGTAAGATCAAAAGACATGTGTTCAGGGAGAGGATCAATAATAAAATGTTGCACTATGTCTGATAATGCCCCACCAAGAGCCTGTAGAGAAATCTTTGTTGAAACACCAGCACCAAGGCCGAAATCGTAATGGATCTTTAACTCACGAAGAATAGAGGTAATTTGAAGCTCTACTGCTGGCTCAAACCCAATGGAAAACGTGCGATAAAACGCTTCATTACCGGATTCATCAACAGTTAAATAGCTATTAAAGAAAGTAAGCGATGATTTCCCATCAATATCAGGTGCAATATTCATTCGTAAAACCTGTGGATCAAAAAGTTTATTCCTCCCGAAAAAAAATCGTGTTAATACCTTTCCTGGTAATTTTTCTCCTTCAGGCGAAGAGAACCCTATACCAATGCAGAAATAGGATTCTGAGTTCATAGGCACAGGTTGAGTATTAACATTATTTTCATCAGTTTGTATATGAATGCCGACGAGTTTTTCTGAAATTATTTTAAAGAGTTTACTATGAGTTCTTTCACTAATAGCTAATGATATCTTTGCAAGTTTCTGGGATATTGGGCTTTTAAGGAAATCCGATTGATCTGACTGGGATATACTCACCTTACTAATCAAAGAAAAAGGAAATCGTACTTCCAAAGAAACCTCTACATCTTTATTAGTCTCACAAGAGGTTGTAAACTCAAATTGGGTTTGAACCACATTCACATATGGGTCTGATTCTCCTGTAACATAAATTTGTGTTCGACTAAACTGGATACCAACCCTAGTATCACCTTGTTGCTCAAAATTGATATTATAATATTTCCATGCAAGGCTATTAAGCATTAGTGTAAATTGTTCAAGGTCGATATCCAGTTTTATTGAATTAGAGACGCCATTATATTTTGTATGAATCCATACGCCGAAATCTCCATTATTTAAATTATTTGATATTTCATCTTTCTTCTCCGGTGAAACTGGTGCTGCTTTGTTAACATCTCCGTTGATATCAACATTAGGAATATTACCGTTTTCATTTCCATACTCGCCCTTTTGTGAGTCTATCGCACTCAAAGGTTCTCCGTCTCCAAAATTATTTTCAAGTCCATTATTAGCATCAGGTAAAATTTCTGCGACACCATTATTATCAATTTGTATGTTATCAGGTGTAATAGTCGTAACAGCCGCAGGAATCATGTTTCCGTTCTGTTGACCAATATTAGTATTACTATTAAAAATTTGTATAGTGCTGACATTTGACATGCTTAATACCAAAGCCACACTAACTAAAACCACTATTTTTACCACCCGAAATCACCTCTTCCAATGCTTATAATATCTTTGCTTACAAAGTATTTATAACTTACGATTTTTTAGTTTCATATTATATATAACTTTCTATTTTATAAGGATTTTGTTTTTTCGTTACCACTTCAGTCTTTTCGCTTCAGCAACAGGACGCTTGCAGTGAGTGTCAAGAAAGCAAAAATGATAAGGATCGTAATATCAACCCAGATTTCTCCTATACCCCAGCCTCGCAGCATAATGGATCGTTCTGCATCGATTCCATATCTGAGTGGGATGAAATACGAGAGTGGTTGGAGGTAATCAGGGATTGATTCGATGGGCCAGAATAAGCCAGCAAGAAGAATTGACGGGAAGATGATCAAGGGGATGAACTGGACTGCTTGCATCTCGTTTTTTGCTGCTGCTGAAAGAAGGATTCCGAGACCTTGATGTCCGAATGCGAGCAGGAGAATGACAACCAAGGCAAGGAAGATATTCCCAATAATCGTAATATTAAAGAGAAGAATTGCTGCCACAAGGACGACGATGCTTTGGAATACGCCGATGACCGCGAACGCAAGTGCGTACCCAGCAACGATTTCACTCTCGCTTGCAGGAGACACTAATAATCGCTGGAGCGTCCCGTTGCGTCGCTCATTGACAAATAAAATGATGGTTATCATCGTTGTCACCATCATGATCGCAAAGGAGATAACCCCTGGTGCGAAGTAATCGATGAATCTGGTATCGCTACCACCATACGCATAAGTTTGTTCTATGGTTATTGGTATTTCGATTTGTGTTTTATTGAGTGTTGTTATCAGTTCTTTGAGGGTGGTTTGAATTGTTTGTGAAATGGTTTTGATGACTGTGGAAGATATCGTCGGGTTTGACGCATCAAGGTAGATTTCAACTTTGGGATGGACAGTCCCGGGTTGTGTAGTAAGAGTCATAAGGAAGTTTTGCGTGAAATTCGCAGGGAATATGATAGCCGCCCATGCCTTTCCGTCATGGACCGTTTGTCGAGCATTATTGATATTGGTATTCTCGTGAAGAGAAAGAGTGTTTCTATCAAAGTTTTTTGTTATGTTTTTTGCAAGGAAGAGCCCTTGGGGTAACAGAGGAGATGTTCCTGAGGGTAGACCAGTGTCTTGGTTGACAACCTCAACAGCAATGTTTTTGACATCACCGCCAAAGGTGTACCCAAAAATAAGGATCATGAGCAGTGGCATTATAAGGACGAATGCGAACGTACGACGATCATGTCTGAACTGAAGGAGTGCTCGCCGAGAAAACGCTAACGTTCGTCGGAGTCTCATGGTTTTTTCCTGCCAGCTAATGCGAGAAATGTGTCTTCCAGTGACGTTGTTCTGGTTTTGTTCTTTAGGTCAGATGGTCGGCCATCTGCGATGAGTTTTCCCTGCCTCAGGAGACCGACGCGGGAACAACGATCTGCTTCATCCATATAATGGGTGGTGATGATAACGGTGATTCCTTTTTTCACCATTGACTCAAAGTATTCCCAGAATGTTGCTCGGAGTTCAGGGTCGACTCCAACGGTCGGTTCATCAAGGAAAACAAGTTTTGGTTCATGTATCAATGCGCATGCGAGACTCACCCGATGTTTCATGCCACCGCTCAGTGTTGAGACTAGGCTTTCACGCCATTTGAATAGATCAACAAATTCGAGCATCTCTCGTTCTCGCTTCTCCAGGAGCTGCTTGGATATTCCGTAAATACTGCCAAAGAAAAAGAGGTTTTCATGGACGGTGTTATCAATGTAGATCGCGGTGTCCTGTGGCATGTAGCCAACGTCGTTCATGATGGATTTACAAGGAAGTGTATACCCAAAAAGTTTCGTAGTTCCTGCGGTGGGTCGGAGCAACCCGGTGAGCATTTTTATAATGGTGGTCTTTCCAGAACCGTTTGGTCCCAATAACCCGTAGATTTCTCCTTTATATATGGTAAGGTCAAGACTGTCTACCGCAGTGAATTTCCCGAATGTTTTGGTGAGTTTTTGAATCTCGATCACTGTTGTGGTTGTATCGAAAGAACGTTCGAATGTGACCTTTCCACGCTCATCACAGCAAGGACAAGTTACGTTTACGATTTCTCCAGGATCGCCTGAACATGTCAGAATTGTGTTGCATGTCGGGCATCGTACCTGTTTTTGTGGGATACCTCGCACCTTCACATATTCAAATCTTATGTAGAAATTTAATGTTTTCTATTTAAGAAAAAGGTTGGATTATAAAAAAAAGAAAAAAGAAAAGGTTTTATTTAGGTGTAATTTCCCCAGAAATACAGTGCAGGACCAATTGGTGCCATGAATCTACCGATGAACTGATTGTCTTGAACTCGGATGAATCCTACAATAGGCAGTGTTCTTTCAGTGCCGTTCACCATTGCACTGATCCTTCCGAGTAGTATCTGTCTTCCGAATCCACCTCTAAAGGTTCCGGTTCTGTTTTCCGTTGCCCAATCGCCGGTAAATCTTCCACTGCGATTACGCATTTCATAGGTTCCTGATATTGTTCCTACTATTGTTGCATTTTGACCTTGCCGTTTGTAACCGATATTTCCTTCAAATGTACCTGTTGGGGCTAATGGCATTTTTTGTGTTGTCTGTTGTGTTAATCCAGGTGCTGCAGCAGCTATCGATACACCTAATAATAGGCAGAGACATATTATCGCTATTTTCTTCATCATATATTCTCCCTTTTTTAGTCTTATGATAAGAAGAGAGAAAGCCATATATAAAATTATACCAAAATTTGCCCAAATTTATGATGAATTTATAAACACGCTGAATTACTTGAGTTGCGAGAAGAAAAAAAAGAAGGAGGAGGATGTTTTCTCATTAATTGACAAGGATACGACAGTGCGCCCATCCTGTCTGTTGCGCGGTCATCCAGCGGAGATGCAGCAGGTTGTTTTCTGCATTGTATCGATAGAGTCCGACGATACGACATTTGGTCTGGTTTTGTGTGATGATTATACCATTGAAGTAGCCTCTTTTAAGGATACCAACGATGTTTCCTTTCGTCATGTTGTCTGTGGTGTTCCACAGGCCTTTGAGTACGACAACGCGTTCTCGTTTTACTAGAACGCCACCAAGGTATCCATAGGTTTCATTGGATCCTTCATAGCCCCAGATTCCTTTGCATTTTATTCGAGGTGTGTCGTTGGATAAGGGGAGTGTTGCATCGGTTTTTACTGCTTTGTTGTCGCTTGTCGCTTGTATGGAAATGGCTTGGTCCCCATATAGAGGTTCTTTTGCGTAGACAATAGCGCTGGCTCCCATGAGAAGGAGCACACCAATTATTATTCCAGTTATCCATTGTTTTTTCATTTTATATCACCTTAGAGCAGATTATGGTGTTTTGTTTATATTTGGATTGACCAGATTTTCCTCCAACTTGCACCCAAAACAGACCCAAATTCTGCGTATTATTCCATGCTGAGGTAGAGAAGAATACTAATTGCGATAATCTCAAAGACATTAAGGAAGAAACTGAGCGAACCAAATCCGCCTCCTATTCCTAATGCTTTCGTGAGAAGTGGGATGGCTCGTACATACTCTGTGAAGAGAGAATGAACTGTAATCAGGGTGACTATTGATCGCGTGAAAAGCACACCGATGAAGAACGTAAGACCCAGCATAAAACTGGATTTTGTCTTTCTATATGTATCAAGGTAAATCCAGAGCATACCGATGAGAAGTACAATATCAACACAGTTGATTATCATCGAAGCCGTGTAGAGCAAAGAAAATCGTCGTTCCTGTGCATCCGTAACTTGATACCCTGATTGTTGAAGCGCATCTTTGATAGAGTTGAATCCAATTGTTGAGAAAATAAACCCAACAACGATTCCGATAAAAATAAGACTCGCGATAACAATTAAAGCCTTCGCTTTTGGACTTATCGTGTTTTTGTACGGAAACTCTTTCATATCTTATTCACCTTTAGGTGGTTCATCTTATATTTGTTTTTTCCCAATTCGACCCCAAATTTCATTAAATACAAGTTTATTTTCTTCTAATAATTCCGAAGGGAAGAACATTTTTCCATATCCAGTACCTGTTGAGGTGATCAAACGGTTTTTTTCTAAAACCTCAAGATGGTGGCGAATCGTCTTATAGTCTAACACCATAAGTTTTGAAAGTTCATTGGCATTATGGGGCGTTTGAAAAAGTTCTTCGAGTATCCGTCCGCGATTGACTCCACCGACCGAACCTGCAAGGAGCCACCAGAGGAGTCGTTTCATCGCGTTCATGACAA
>JAPKYG010000159.1 GCA_026394435.1 Methanobacteriota archaeon
GAACAAATGGGTACATCGAGGTGAACCTCAAGACTATCGGGGGAGCAGCGAGCTACATTGATATCACAGCAAGTTCCTGGGATCCAAATACGGTTATCCCACAAGGTAATTGGGAGGTTGATGTCGGAAGTCTGGATAGTGGCGAATCCTATTCAGTCATATATGAATTTAAAGTACCGAGTACTGCATCTCCAGGATTATACCAAGTAGTTTTTGAAATCACTGGAGGAAGCGCGATCAGACAGACTGCAATTATTCAGGTGCAAGATGCAACCGTCTTAGACATCACATCAGTGGCACCAACATCGATAAAAATCGGGGAAGCAACAACCCTTCTTTTTAACATCACAAATAATGGCGGAGACAGCATTCAGAATGCGTTATTTACCTGGACAGACCAAAACAACCTCATTTTACCAGTGGGCGCAGATAACAGGGTCACCATTACTTCAATTGCTGCGAAGAATCATACTGAGCTGCCTATTACCGTGATGGCAAGCTCGGGGATTTCACCCGGTATCTACCCGCTTACAATAAGGATAGAATATTATGATCGAACAGGAACCAAACAAATAGTGAACTCAACCGTCGGGATGCAAATTAGTGGTACAACCACATTTGATCTTGTCGTATCAACGTCAACCAGTGGGTCAACAACATTTTCCGTGGTCAACACCGGAGCCAATGTCGCATCATCAGTGATTGTTTCAATCCCTTCACAACCAAATTATCAGACCAGTGGTGTTTCCTCAGCCAGTGTCGGAAATCTTGACGCAGGGGATTACACCTTAGCAACCTTCCAAATCGTCTCGACATCTAGTAATACGACATCACAGGTCCCAACCTTTAATAGAACAGGGACAGGCGCTCCACCAGATAGAAATTTTACTGGTCGGAACTCGTTTATGAATCAATCATTTACCGGGATTCGGGGTAATGCATTACTCGTTCAAATATCGTATACCGATGTCTTTGGTATACGGCAGACGGTTCAACAACAGGTGACCATATCCTCTGGTTCTTCGTTTAGTTCCTTCGGCAGCTCAACGTCATCTACGGGAACGCAAAATAGTTTTAGCAGAAGCATCAATGGTCAATCACAATCATCCAGTGGTTCAAGTAACAGCCTTGTCTATATTGCTATTGGTGTGGTTGGAATTATCATTATCTTTGGCATCATTCAATTAGGGCGAAAGAAGAAACTACCTCATTTCTCAAAACTGTTTAAGGGAAGAAAAGAATGAAGCTTGCTGATATCTTCAAACTTTCATTAAATAGCCTTACCCATCGCGGGCTGCGCAGCTGGCTTACGATTCTGGGGATTATCATTGGGGTTGCAGCGGTCATCGCGATGCTGTCAATAAGCGCAGGGATGTCTCAAACCATGCAGTCCCAGATGACTGGGTTTGGCGCAGATGTACTCACCGTGAGCACAGGCAATACGAGAGCATCTGGCCCCGCAGGAGGCTTTGAAGGGAGATTCCAACCTGGCGAGGGTTTTCCTGGAGCATCCGGGCAGACATCTGAGACAACCAGCCCGACGTTAACCGATAATGATATCCTTGTGATATCGACTGCTGATGGTGTCGAAACAGTAACTGGGGTTATCTCCGGTCGAGCAACGGTACAGTATTTGGCGCAGACAGTAACAGTGACCGTCGAGGGTGTCGATCCAACTTCTTGGAATACAATGACGACGTCGGAGCTAAATTCTGGTAGATTCCTTGAAGCAGGAGACGGGATGGGTGTTCTGGTCGGAAATAGCATCGCGTACGGGATGTTTGATTATAATTTAACGACGGACACCCAGATCAGAATTGGGTCAAAAACATTCACGATCGTTGGAATATTAGCAGAATCTGGTACTGGTAGCTTCGGAGGGGACGACCGGACCATATTTATGACAATTCAAGCTGCACGAGAAATTGTTTCAGATATCGACAGTAATGAATATTCTTCGATACAAGTGAAAGTCACAGATACGAATGCTGTTGACCAGATTATTGAAAATGTGGAACAGGTGTTGTATACCTCTCGAATGGTCACTTCAGATACCGCTGATTTTACGGTCACATCTCCTACATCAATGCTGGAGACCATTCAAAGTACCATGGCAACCTTAACATTTTTCCTTACCGGTATTGCTGCTATCTCTCTTCTGGTAGGAGCAATTGGGATAGCAAATACCATGTTTATGTCCGTGATGGAGCGAACTAGGCTTATCGGCATTTTGAAATCCATTGGAACACGAAACTCTGAAATCATGAAACTCTTTCTTACCGAATCAGGAATCATCGGTCTTATGGGAGGACTCTTAGGGGTATTCCTTGGGTTCATTGTCGTTGGTGTTATTTCTAGCGTAGGAATCAACATCATGGGTATGGGAAGAATGGGCACCAATACCTCAGTTGCTATCGTTACCCCTGAACTTATCCTGTTCGCATTATTGTTTTCAACGATCATTGGGATCGTCTCAGGGTTGATCCCTGCTCGGAAAGCTGCGAATCTGCAGGTTGTAGAAGCGATGCGAAGTGAATAAAGTATGAAGCAAGAAAAGTACACAAAAGCGCTGGTTATTACATTTGCATTTATTTCCTTGGTCGTTTGTTTCAGCGGATGTACATCCAATCAAAATACGAACGGAAATGGAAATATCTTTAGTGGAACATGGGTGGGGAATGTCGATATGTCTCTGTCTGGTGGAAGAGGGAATACATCGGTTACTCAGATAATATTTACTGGCAGTAATGCAGAAATGACTTTGAATAGTGACCAAGGATCGTTTATCACGAACTATACATTTACAACGAATGGAAATACAATGATATTGGAACCGAAATTTAATGACAGAGGTGAATTTCCTGGACAGCCCTCACAAAACGGGACTCGCCCGTGGAATGATACTTCACGACCACCAACGAATGAAACATGGCCGATAAATGGTACCCGACCGGATAATAACTCACGACCATCGAATTGGACAAGACCGGAGAACGGGACATGGAATCCTGGGGGTGGACGACTATCTCTTTCAATATCCTTTACGTATAGTGTCAATGAAGACGGTACTGTTCTCTACCTCAATGGTGCCGAATTTAGAAAAGTGCAATAAAAGGTATTGATACTTCTTTTGTAAAAAAAAAAAAAAAGATGGACAACTAAGGATTAAAAAAAGATAACAGTCTGTTTGGTATGAAAGATAAATATCTAGTTTCGGGTTTTCCGTACGGTCTGTCCTCTAATACGAAACAATCCCAGCAAATAGCACAGCAGAAGTAAAGGGGTTTTCAAAATATTTTTATGTTTTCCCTGAAGATTCCATCAATATTCTGGTATAATTTGGGAAAAAAATATATAAAGGGGCTTTCTCTATTTTTATTTAAAAGGGGAAGTAATATATGAAAATAAATACGAAAGAAAAAATAAGTCTCGCAATTGTGGTAATTCTAGTTGGAACCATTTTTCTTCCAATCCAAAGCAAACCTTTACAAGCTAGCATCCTGCAGAATCCTTCAAAGATAACAAAAGATACGCAATACTGGGCTCTCGTGGTCGGCATTGGCGAGTACGCGGAAAATCCAGAGCAAAATCGACCGGGTATGATTTTAGAAGCGAACGATTTCAGAGACCTTCTCCTGCAGACGTCTTGGTGGTCCGCAGACCATATTAAACTCCTTACTGCGGAGGATACTACGAGAAGCAACATCCTAGCTGGGTTTCGATGGCTCAACACAATGGCCAGCAGCGACGACGTTGTCCTCGTCTACCTGTCGACACATGGGAACTATCTTCCCTTAGATATTCCACCTCAAGATGAAGCGGATAACGCTGACGAAATGCTTGTCACCTATTGGGGATTCGCCTATAATACCTCGTTTATCACCGATGATCAGATTAACATCATGTTGAACCAGCTGAAATCCAACAACGTCTGTCTTATTGTCGATAGTTGTTATGCTGGTGGATTTAACGACCATTGGAAACTTCTGAAGAGCGCCCCTGAGCAGCACCGCATTATTCTTATGGGATCTCGTGAGGATGAGGAAGCAATGTCTGGTGGTTTTGCCCCCTATCTCATCGATGGTTTACGAGGATACGCGGATAGTAATGGGGATGGTATTGTCACTGCTGAAGAAGCATTTGTCTATGCCGAGTTGCGTCGTTTTTCCTTCCAAACTCCCACCATCTATGATGGATATCCTGGAGAACTTGCCTTAACTACAAGTACCCTCAAAAAATCATCATCCTCTACATCGGCTCAACAGCAGGCTAGTACAATGATTCAACAACCGCATAGCGTCGGGATCTCAGCGGAGACATCAGTTCTCTGCGGTTATATTACCAGTGATAAATCTAACTATCAGTTACAAGTCATTGAAAACAAGACCTATTGGGCAAACCTTTCACTTGTTCCTCGACCGTCAGAGACTGCGGTTATCTGCGGTTACATTTCTTCTGAACAAAATGGTACCCCTCTCGCTGCAAATGTGTCTCTCTATTGGCAAGGAAGTCAGGTAGATACATATCGGAATACAACGGTTGCGGATGAAAACGGATTCTATCAGATGAATGTGGCTCCCGGGCAGGTGGATCTTGATATTTCTAAGGATGCGTATTATAGTGATTCCCGCGATGGACTCAGCATTACTGACTCTCAGACGCTACCTCTTCCAGGTGTCCGCATAGACGCTACCTGGGTGAACTTCTCTATTAATCAAGATTACACGCGGGAGGCGCAGACGAATGCCTCAGGGTTCTTCAGCATGCCGATCGCACCGGGAGAACTGTACATCGAACTCCATGAATATGAATACAATTATTACGATCCATACCGACATGATGCTCCCTCGGGGAAACCACTCTGGATGAACATCTCACTGCAGCAGTATAGTATCAGCGTCGATGTCGCAAAACCACTGCGAGCGCTATACCTGAACAATCAACGCATTATCCCCTGGTCATCCACCTT
>JAPKYG010000206.1 GCA_026394435.1 Methanobacteriota archaeon
ATGGATAAATATCCATTGATTAGGAAGGTGTTAATTCCCATCCTGTTTATCCGGGGAGGAATAAAAATGCGACATATTATGTGGAAGAAAGGATTGGTAATAGGAATGATACTATTATTCCTAGGTGCGAGTGCCACACTTGGGGTGAGTGCATCTTATACCAATGGACAAATGTCACGAGTCATACAACAAAATATTCAAGCGATAAAAAAAGATGTTATTGGACAAACATGTCTAGTTGGTAACGCTTTAATTTCTAGCAATACAGGGAATGATTATCATCCAAGAATGACCACAAATAGTCGAGGTCACACAATTGTAGTTTATGAACAAGAAACCGATTTATATCACAAGCAAGTACCGGTTGTGTATTCTGCTGATGAAGGACAAACATGGAAAAGGGGATTTTTATTTGACTCAATTTACTTTTCATCAGGTTCTGGGGTACTCCACTATCCAGATATTGTATACAACGCCCCAAATGATCTATTGTATCTAACAATGGTCGACCCAAATGCAGATGTGTATAATAACGAAATGTCCTTCATTCCTGGAGATATCGCAAATGCTGAAAACGCATCATGGTATGGAACATCTGGCGGATTCGATTACTTTTATAATGCATGCGCGTGTACAAACAACTTCTTCTTAGCACTCACCACTGAATACGCAAACGAATATTCGATTCTCGGACTTGCATGGTTTTTATATCCCGATTTTAAGCATCCACCAGTTATGGGCGGTTTCTACTACGATGGAAACTCAGTATTTCAATCTGCTCCTGCTGCGGAGTTAGAAATGGATTCAAATTCAAACCAACTATTTATTGTCTGTGAAACCCGTCTTGACTCCGGAACAAAAATAACAATCAAAACAAACATCATGGATGAAGGACTTATCACAAGCGGAGAACAGAAAGACGGTATGGATAAATATGCAGACCCTGAACAAATGCCTGGTGAGTATCTTGGTTTCGGGACAGATCCGGATGTCTCAGGGAGTGGAAACAAGGTATGTGTCGTGTATGTGGAAGATGGAAATGTTATCTGTAAATCAAGTAACACCTCAGCAGTGTATGACCCTGGTTTCAACTGGCAGGTATCTACCGTGGAAAGTGGTGCAAGTGCTCCTGCAGTATATATGGCAGGAAACAATGTCTACTGTGCGTATGTGAAAGGCGGAAATCTATATCTCAAGGTATCTGAAGACGGTGGAGTAACATGGGGAGTAGCTGAACAGAAGAATGATGTAGCTGGAACGGTAGTAGCTGAAAAAGGAGCTGTTGATATCGGCAAGAACGGAATTGCTTTTACAGATAACAGAAATGGAAATTATGACATATACTTTGCACCATTTGTAACAAAACCAACACCAATAGTAGTAATCGATTCAATATCAGGTGGATTCGGTGTAACCGCAGTCATTAAAAATTACGGTGACGCAACTGCTGAAAACTTTGATTGGAGCATAACAGCAGAAGGTAAAATCTTTAAAGGCGGCGGAAGAAAAACTGGGACCGCAACTCTTGCACCTGAAGCATCAATGACGATAAAAATTGGTCTCATGGTAGGATTCGGTGCTGTAACGGTAACAGTAACTGCAGATACAGCAACAAAAATACAACATTTCAAACTATTCTTCATTTTTTTAAAAGAGGTATAAAAACTATAACCTTTTTCTTCTCTATTTTAATTAATTCGTTCAAAAGAACACGAGTTAAAACCGTGCTAATGCTTCTCCGCTACCTTTATATAAAGATTTCTTTTTTAGGGTTTTAGATATAATTTTAATTATTTTTTAGGGTAGTAAACTATACTTTTTTTCCGTATCCCTTCGGCGGCTTGGCCACCTTTTTTTCTCCTGAGAAATAGAAAAAAGGGGCTTTGGACCCTTAGAACTCTTAAACAAGGTCGTTAATCATTCGTACAAAAACATGAACTTTGAATGGTGTTAATGTTTGTTGACATTTTTGTAATGAGGTTTTATAATTTAGCGGGAAAGAAAAAATAAAGGGATAAGTGCAACCGTTACCTTTCAACCAATGTCCTTTAAGATAACAGAATTAACACAATAATATTGAGAAAGCAAAGAGGACATTTTATACTTGTCCATCTGGCATGAAAACATATTTATGAACCTCCTCGAAAAGAAAGTAGTTATAATTACGTATCGCTAAGGGAAACATTTTATTAATCCCATCCATTAGACTATGAAGTTCTGTTAAATCTTTCAGATGAAATTCCAATTCAAGATGCGATAATCCCGTAGTAACATCAATAGCAAAAAGATTAGGATTGGATATGATATATTTTATAATGTTTGCCCGTTGTTTGTAATCCTTGAGATAAATATCCACCTTAAAGTAGCAATATCCTATTTTTGATAAATCGATATTCGGTCGAAAAGCCTTGATAACCCCTTGCTTCATAAGTTTTTTAATCCGATATTTAATAGCTTCCGAGGTTTTACCGAGCTGATTAGATAGTTCACAGAGCGATATCCTTGCATTTACAGCAAGTATTTGCAATAATTTGAAATCAAAATCATCAATATCGACGTGTTTACCGCCCACCATGGCATCAATTTGGCGGGCTCGATCATCAATCGGTTCTTCTGGTAATAAATACGATAATTTATAGGTGATGTACTCGATGTAGAAACTCAACACTTGATTCTGAAAATAATCACCGTACTTATTGAGGGTCTTCTGCCAAAAAGAAAAGAAAGCCCCGAAGTCCTTTATCCAGAATACAACCTCGAAGTCATATTTTCCACTAAGCGAGTAGGTTACGACAGCGGATTTTGTTTTTACGAAATAATCTACAATTTCCTGTTTCGTTTCTCGTGTTGAATACTGGAAAATTATATATAATCTCAATACAACATATCCCAGTCTAAGACCATCGATGACAGTATAATAATTTTTTATGATACCTTGTTCTTCGAGTTTTTTAATGCGATTTCTCACAACCATTTTTGACAGACCCACTTTTTTTCCAATCATAGTATTGGATTGGCGGCAGTTTAAATCTAATTGATACAGAATTTTTTTATCTTTAACATCAATTTTCATAATATGTTTACTAAATCAAAAAAACAATATTAAATTTTTCGGTTTGTATCAAAATTTCTGGAGAAGATTATTAATACAAAGATAATATTATTATAATAAGGTGTAAATATGAAGTTTTATGCGTTTAGTATCGTTGCGTTAATGGTTGTCAGCAGTGTGGGTATGGCTGACGTAGCTACATCGGGCTATCAACATCCGGCGAGTGAGGACAAAAGTATTTCAGCAACAACCACACGTTTTGATGGTCCGCAGGAAAAATGGAACAAAACGTATGGTGGGGTTGCAGCTGAGGAAGGCTGGATGGTTCAACACACAAATGATGGAGGATTTATTCTGATTGGTTACACTGTATCATTTGGTAGTGGATCTTCGGATATTTGGTTGATCAAAACCGATGCAGAGGGTAATCAACAATGGTCAAAAACATATGGTGGCAGGGGAAACGATCTCAGCCGTGCTGTACAACAAACCTCTGATGGAGGCTATATTATCGGGGCAACTACCCAATCTTTTGGAAGCGGGGGAGATGATATTTGGGTGATAAAAACCGATGCCTCTGGCAATATCGTATGGCAGAAAACATTTGGTGGAGTAAACCAAGACCATTGTAATGCAATTTTACAACTACCGAGTGGCGACTATGTTTTAATAGGGGATTGGGATCTTGGCGGAACTTCTGATCTCTATGTTATGAAACTAGATTCAGAAGGCAATGAGCTGTGGACTAGGGTTTACAGCGATGATCACTTTGGTTTCGGTCATTCCTTACAGATGACGTCAGATGGTGGTTTTATTTTACTTGGTGGCATCGATTTGTATGGAGATTCCGATATGTGGTTGATTAAAACTGATGCCAATGGCATTATGGTCTGGGAAAAAACATTTGGAGAGAGAACACCAGAAATAGGTACAACTGTGATTCAAACCTTGGATGATAGTTTTCTTTTAGGTGGATGGATACTCCCAGCGGATCTTAATAAATCTATTTTGTTGATAAAGACAGACAGCGATGGTAATAGGTTATGGGAGAAAAAAATTTATGCAGGACATTCAAAGGAGTCGTATGTAAACACCCTTGGTTTAGATCAGACCACTGATGGTGGTTGCATCATCGCTGGAGAAAAAATTGTTTCTAATGATAAGAATGCCTGGTTAATAAAAACCGATTGGGAAGGTACTATACTTTGGGATATGGCTATTGGGGGGTCATCAGATGAGTATAGTTGCGGAGTTGAACAAATCGATGATGAAAACGTTATTGTCGTTGGAGCTACAAAATCTTACAGTGCAGGTGGATATGACATGTGGTTAATCAAAGTGTTACAAGGAAATGGAACACTACCTCCATTAAAACCAACAATTAATGGCCCGATATCTGGAAAAGTGAATAATGAGTACCCTTACACAAGTAGCACGACAGACCCAGAAGGAAATCAAGTATTTTATTGGTTTGATTGGGCTGAAGGTACTAACAGCGGATGGCTTGGACCATACAATTCTGGGGCAACATGCGAAGCAAAACATACCTGGAATATAAAAGGTAACTATGATGTTAAAGTAAAAGCAAAGGATGCAACTGGTGCGGAAAGCCCTTGGTCAGATCCATTACCAATAACGATGCCTTATTCGTATAATCCGATACTACAGTTCTTAGAGTTGTTGTTCGAGCGATTCACTCTTCCATTCATGGAGAATATATGAGAAAAATCATACAATTAACGATAGTCGTTATCCTACTATTATTTCTTCAAGCCTCAACACTTGCCTGTACGATTTTCAGCGCAGATGATGGAACCATGACTCTTGCAGGTACCAACGGTGATTATTCAGACACCGACACCTACATCGTCTTTTATCCAGCGGAAAACGGGAAACACGGACGAATGTACGCTGGCTGGAAACAATTCTGGTGGCAAACCGGTCTGAACGATCAAGGTCTCTTCTATGCATCAGCATCTACCTCATTTCTTGAGGCGCAGAACTCAACACAGAAACCGCGCCCATCACAATATCTTATGTACAAATGCTTGGAAGAATGTTCAACCGTTGAAGACGTCCTTGAAGTCTTTGATCAATATAATCTTTATTTTTTAGAAACCATGCAACTCATAATCTCTGACGCAACAGGCGCATCAGTAATCATCGAAGGCGATCCCCTTCACTTCAAACAAAACTATTACCAGGTTGTAACCAACTTCCGACTATCACAAACAAACCCACCGTATCCCTGCTGGCGGTACAACACCGCTGTTGCAATGTTTGAAAACACCACGACAATATCACTGGAGTTCTTCACATCCATCTGTGACGCAACTCACCAAGAACGAGGCACGCAGTTCTCTACGGTGTGTGATCTCCAACAAAAAATCATTTATTTATACCGGCAATACAATTACAACCAAGTAAAAATATTCAACCTTACTGAAGAGATTCAATCCGGCTACCACATCTATTCCATCCAATCACTGTTTACTACCTCCAACTCGCCAACCAAACCAACGACACCCCAAGGGAAAAGAGAAGGAACCATTGGACAGAACTACACCTATTCTACGAGTTCCACTGATAGCGATGGAGATCAAATATCCTATGTATTTGACTGGGGTGACGGATCAATCAGTGGGTGGCTTGGACCATATACTTCGGGGGTAACATGTGAAGCGAAACACATCTGGAATATAAAAGGTAACTATGATATTAAAGTGAAAGCTAAAGATATTTACGGTGCGGAGAGTAGCTGGTCCGATCCTTTGCCTATCACGATGCCGTACTCGTATAATCCGATACTACAGTTCTTAGAATTGTTGTTCCAGTATTTTCCACACGCGTTTCCATTACTCAGACAGCTATTGGGGTAGTAAGAATTCCGGGGGTAGAAATGAACATGAAAAACAAAATCGTAGGAATTTGTATTTGTATACTATTGATAACAACGTGTGTCATACCAGTCATGGCTGACATAACAAAGAAAGCTGCATATATACCGTCAAATGATGCTGCATTCGATCGAAAGATCTCCTTTCTCATGAAAATAGCAGGTTTTCCATCTCTTTCTGCCTGTATTATCAAAGACGATCAGATAATATGGTCCAAAGGGTATGGGTATTACGATCGTTCTGAGCGTAAACCTGCGACGACAGATACCGTCTATGTCCTTGCATCAATCACGAAGACTATTGTTGGCACCGCGCTCATGCAACTCTATGAGCAAGGGTTGTTTGACCTTGATGACGATGTCAACACATATTTACCATTCGATCTTCGAAACCCCAATTTCCCTGAGGACCCCATCACGTTTCGCATGCTACTCTCCCATACATCAAGCTTGAATACAAACGAGCAACTGCAATATTATTGGTTTAACTTCTCCGGTGACCCGCCCTATAGTTTCTTCCCCGAACCCTACCTCAGGGAATTCCTTTTACCAGGCGGAAGATATTATGATCCCAGCGTCTGGAGTACGGAATATCGACCAGGAGAGTATGCGATGTATGCAAATGTTGGGTTTGACCTTATCTCCTATCTTGTGGAGATCATATCCGGTGAACCCTTCCTAGAGTATTGTGACGCCCATATTTTTTCCCCCTTAGATATGAAACATACCGGGTTTAATTTTTCCCGTTTTGACATCAATCAGGTGGCGATACCCTACCAACGTTACAAGGGAAAATACTATACCATTAATGAGCTGGAATCCATATTTGAATGGGAGCTACCAGAACCGTATTATCGGATGCGATTCTATCCAGCTGGGGGATTGTATACAACTGTTACTGATCTGTCACATTTCCTTATCGCACATATGAATGACGGAATCTATAATGACACTCAGATCCTTGAAAAAGAGACCGTGGATCTTATGCATACGATACAACCAGGGAATCAAATTGGGTATGGTCTTGCATGGATGCATCAATCAATTGGGGGTCTCTCAGGCCATGGCGGGGATCTCCCCGGCGGCGATACGTGGATGCTCTACAACGAGACAAAGAACATCGGTGTCATCTATCTCGCCAATGGAAATCCAGGATATAGTGCCTTACCATTTGGAGGACAGTTACCATTTATGTTGATTCTTTATTTCTTGTTAACAAAAGAAGGAACATGGAAAGGAGAAATGCAACATGAGTTCACCGTATCATCAGACCCATTCTTCACGACACCTTTGATAGCACCTCGATCTATGTCATACGGATATAACTATAATTAAAAAACATGCTTTGCGGCATGATTCTGTTAAATAATCATAACCCCCCCTTATTTTTTTTTTCTATCATTTGATTCGCACAAAAACATGAGCTTAGAACCGCGCTAATGATTCTCCGCTACGTTTATATAAACATTTCTATTTTTGTGTTTTCGATATCATTTTAGCTATTTTTTTCTCCGGGGGATTTTAACCTATACACCGTAATCCCTTCGGCGGCTATCTGAACTTTTTTCTCCTGTTGGCAATCTCTGAAAAAGCAAGTCCACAGGGGGCTCTATGAGTATAGGTTAAAAGCCCCCGCCCTCTAATTTATCAATAAATATGAGTCCAAATCTCCCTCCACGCACTAATCATTAGCACAGTTAGTGAAATTGGAGAAACACACAATTTTTTACCTGTAAACTGGAGTCAATATCTCCTTCCTCTGTATTATCAATCTTAATTTATTTACCAATAAATTCGTGTTCCCTTCCCGACGGGAGTACTAAACCCATACTCAATATCTTAAATATTATTAATTTCTGCAAGGATTGTTAGAACATTATACCTTTTTCATAATGATTTTTGACAAAGTGAAAAATGATTTTATTACTTGCTGATTATGATGTTGATGGTTAGCATGATTTGTTCGATGATTAAAAAAAAGTAGGAACCATAAGGTTACTTATGGTGGTACTGTTTCATTTAATTCGTACAAATTGAAATAATGCAATTGATTATATTGCGCCTGATAACTGTCATCAGCAAAGGAAATAACTATGGCTCCAGTTTCAGGATACGCAACCCATTGACAGCATGCAGAAAACGGATTTAAACCTAATCGTCCATATATATTTAAAATAAAATCAGTCTTGCCACGATAAATTGAGCGGAGCATATCCATCGTATTATTTAGATCGAGGTCCCCCCAAAGATCTTCGATTTCCAAACTAAGCGTCTTATAGAATCTCCAGGTTATAAACCAATTACAATCATCATTTATGATGGGGTCAAGGAAAAAATATATTCTCAGATTATAGAAATCCCGTTGTGTGCTTGCAAGTGTAGGATTGATGTAAAAATTTTTTCTCCTTATCACATTATTAATCTCCCAAAAAGGTGGTGATGATTCAACTTCATTATCCCAAGTACCCACATAAGAATAATTCGCTGTTTCTTCTATGACAAATGCGGATGGAATATTTCCATCTGATATAATGTAGTTACTAGAACCAGTTCTACTCGATGTCATAATGTTGGTAGCCTCATCTAAAGTTGAAGCATTATCAAGCACCATAAGGATCCTACAGGAAAACCATGTTGCATTTAATGTTACATCGGAACAAGGAGAACTTTCACAAGATATTGCTAATCCTTTTTCATTTATTCCACCCTTGCTGAAAGCATCTCCCGCAAAAGAAGCATATGATGATAAATGACCATTATCTGGTTTGCGTACAATAAGAATCTGATTTTCTTGTATGTATCTTCCTGATTCAGGATCTTTACAATGTAGAGGTACATCGTAACTTCTCATGTGAATCAGTTTACCATCAACAGTTGCAGGTCCCCATGCGCTCATCTCCATACAATCTAGGCCAAATAAAAAGGTAGCAAAACCAATAGAAAAAACCACTACATCTTCAAAAGAGTTTTCAGAGCCATTTGCTATCCCTTGAATCTCGTTAATATACTCATTAGGGATATAGTTTTTAATTGAATTATTCCATAAATTAAGTATATAGGAGTATATTTCACCGTTATCTAAGTTAAAAATTGCTCTATAATTTTGTTCAATTTCATTCTTTAAAAGAAAACCATGTTGATAACCCATTTCATAATTCGATCCACTTATATGAAGAATTTTTACTCCATCACGTTCTTCTAACCATCCTCCATTAAGTGGATTATAATTATTTTCTGCATTTATCTCAATAGGTATTACTAAATTAATCAATAATGAAGTAACTAAAATTCCGATAATTTTCTTCAAATTCTTTGTCTCCCTTTGAGTTTTGTATCGTATATCTTATATAAAATATGATTGTAATATCACCTGTAGCATTATTACTTGCTGATTATGATATTAATGGTTTGTACAAATTATAAACTCAATATATTTACTAGCAAATTCGTGTTCCCTTCCCGATAGGAAAATCTCAAATAAATACTTTTATTTCTCTGAAAAAGATTATGAGATGCAACATCACAATTTCAGCTATTTTTTCCTTACGGCTTTTAACCTATACACTGTAGTCCCTTCGGCGGCTATCTGAACTTTTTTCTCCTGTTGGCGACCCTTGTAGTACCTTGAAAATGTAGGTTTACGGGAAAAACATGTAATCGTATCGGACAAATACATCTAAGTCAGTATCTATTTTTTATCTTTTTTCTGTGGGGGCAGCTCCGGCATCATGTTCATCAGCTATTTCTCCAAATATTTCTTCTATCAAATCCTCCATAGAGACAAGACCTCTGGTTTTACCTTCTGCTGTTTGCAACAAAGCAAGATGCGTTTTCTTTGCCTTCATGATTCGTAGTACATCATCTACTTTCATACTCGAATCTATTTTCAAAATAGGGCGCATGATTGATTTCACAGGCATATTTTTTTCTGTTACAACCAACGTATCTTTCACATGGACCATACCTATGATATCATCCAGATTATTTCTGCATACAGGGAATCGGGAAAACCCTGTTTGAATTGATTTCTGTATAAGATATTCAATTGTATCATTTTCTTGAAGAAAAACTACTTTCTCATTTGGTGTATATACTTCAGAAGCGTGTGTCTCATCAAATTTGAATACTCCTTTTACCATTTCTCGTTCATCACGTGCAATAGTGCCTTCTGCTTCGCCAAGCCGCATCATTGCCATTATTTCTTTCTCTGTTATAATTGATCGACTTCTTACTTTTCCACCAACGAGTCGTATCAAAACATTAGAGATACTTGTCAGCAGATGAACCACTGGATGAAATATCTTGGTAATGACGGCAAGCGGTCGTGCGACTCGTAAGGCGAAACGCATGTTTTGTATCCCAAATGATTTTGGTGTGCTTTCACTAAAAATAATTATCACAAGCATCATTACAACTGTGGCAATGCCGATACCGATATTACCGAAAATCATAGTGGCAATAGTGCCTGCAATAATCGAAGCGAGTATATTTACGAGATTGTTTCCGATGACAATAGCGCTAATCACGTTCTCTGGATTCTGTAAAAGCCGATCCAATATAATCGCATGTTTCTCTCCTTCTCGTGCTTTTTCTTTTACAACGGCGCGATTAATGGAAACAAAAGCCATCTCAGCACTAGAAAAAAATGCAGAAATTAAGACAAGGCATATTACAACTAAAATACTAATGATTATCCATAACATGATATTTTACTCTCATAGAATATTTTTCGATTTATGTATGGAACATAGATCATATTCTTAACTCTAACTCTGCAGTTCTTTAGGGAATAACTTCAGCCCAAGTGTTTTCTCCAGTTACATCTTCAAGATAAAGAGATTTAAACTTGGAGTTGGTATCTCTTCCCCTGCATTTCTGTTATCGGTACTTAGATACTATTTGACAAATTTTTCATACTCGGAACTGAAGAATTAAAACACTGATGTCCCCCCCCCCCGCATTAAACTAGGTGGGGAATTTAACCTATACATCGTTATCCCTTCGGCGGCTCTCTTACTTTTTCTCTTTTTTTCTCTTCTACCGAATTCCTAGAAAATTAGGTTCCTACAATTATAAATTGTAACCTTGACAGTCATGATTTTACCCTTTTTGATCGGAGTGAAAAAAAATCAATACTATCTCTAGAAAGAGGATTAATGAACATTAATTCTGATTTTCATATTTTCCTCAGTGATTTCTACTTTTTGAGGAAAATTGCTGAAGAATCCTTCAAAAAATGTTTTGATAAACCGTACTGATTCCGAAGTAGCAAGAATAAGTGTGAAACTGTTTTTTGAATCTACCTTTAAGCTGTACCAGTTTGTTTTCTCTATATAATTTAAAATTTGTTGGACATCTCTGATTCCTTTATCAAAATATTCTTTCCGATGAAAATCCCCTGTTTTATAGACATCATCCCAGAATTTTTTCGATCCTTCACCAATCTCAATAAAGATAGATTTCCAATGTGCAATATCAAGAATGAGATGCTCATTGTCTCCAAGATAATCAACATATGTTAATATGTTTTCAACAGAGACTTTTTCAGCCGGTTCCTCAATAATACTCATCCAATGAAGAGCTCTTCTGATAACATCAGCTTGTGTTGTATCATATTTTGTCTGATATTTCTGTATGATGGTAAGTGATTTGTCATTTAATGAAACGCTCAGTCTATCCATGCTAATCGTTGTAGCCCGTCATCGTCTTTCATTATATAATCTTTTGTAACCGAAACGATTACAAATTAATATAATAATATATTAATGATTAATTGCTAATCAACATTATTCTTTGTTCGCACATAGTCTTTTAATTAACCTGATTTTCTCGGTTTTAAAAAATTGTTTAACTGTTTAACATGGAAGGATGACTATGACAAAAGGAAAAACAAAATCTCATTTTGTTGGGGTACGTTTGACCGAAGAACAGAAAAAGGCGTTATACACATTACAAAAAACCTCTGATTTGAGTAAAACAGATATTCTTCTTAGGGGACTTGAAATTCTTTCAGAGTACTATACACTTGGCCTTGACCAACCTCCGTTGAATACAGAATTGAAAAAACTTGAAGAAGAGGCAATCCAGCATCTCCAAGCACTTAAACAAATCAAACGAAGAGAAGAATCTGTAAAACACATGATTCAAGAACTCCGAGAAATTGACGAAATCATTGATGACTACGACGGGGAGAAAAGCGCCCTGATACAAATTCTTTTAAAAATCCAGGAGAAAAATCATTGGCTTCCAAAACCAGCTTTGCTGTGGGTATCTGAGCGGTTAAACATCCCGATGTCTCAGATACTGCATATCGCAACATTTTACAAATCATTTAGTCTTGAGCCCCGCGGGGAACATCTTGTCCGTGTATGCTTAGGAACCGCTTGTCATGTTCGCAACGGGCCAAAAGTCCTGGAAGCTGCCGAACAATATCTTGGTATTCGATCGGGGGAAACGACCCCTGATATGAAATTCACGCTTGAAAGCGTTAATTGTCTGGGCTGTTGTGCCTTGGGACCTGTGATGATTGTAGATAATGAATATCATGGTAAATTAACGTCTTCACAGGTTTCTGATATCCTGTCAAATTACCGCATCGGAGAACTAACCATGACGAAAGAACAACAGAAACTTGCTCCGATTGCACTGAAACAACCACCAGCTAGACCAATGTAGGTGATACCATATGGTACAATACTCGTCTGTAAGAGATTTAGAAAACCATCGACAAGCTCTTCTGAAACAGAGAAACTCCAAAAAACTCTGCATTGCTATCTGCTCAGGAACAGGTTGTCATGCATATGCAAGTGAAAAAGTCGTAGCAGCATTTGAAGAACAACTAAAAAAACAAAACATGGAAATCATGGTTGACATAAAAAGAACAGGCTGCCATGGGTTTTGTGAAAAAGGACCTATCGTAGTTATTTATCCGCATGAAATTTGTTACTGCAAGGTAACACCTCAGGACGTACCCGAAATTATCACTCATACGATTCAACAAGGAAAACCAGTGGAACGATTATTATACACAGACCAAAAGACAGGAAAACCCATCCTTCTTGAAACAGACATCCCCTTTTATAAAAATCAAACAAGGTTGATTTTTGGCAACAACCGAAAAATCGATCCAAAAATCATTGATGACTATATTGCTCTTGGTGGATATTCGGCTTTGGCAAAAAGCCTTAGTGCGATGACGCCGCAGAAGGTTCTTGACGAGGTAAAAAAAGCGAATCTTCGAGGACGAGGCGGTGGCGGGTTCCCTACTGGGCGAAAATGGGAAACGACAAAAAATGCTTCTGAGGAACCAAAGTATGTTATTGTGAACTGTGATGAAGGTGACCCTGGGGCGTATATGGACAGAAGCCTCATGGAAGGCAACCCTCACAGTGTCTTGGAAGGTTTAATCATTGGTGCATATGCGATAGGTGCCCATGAAGGCTATGTGTACGTACGACAGGAATATCCCTTAGCTGTGGAAAATACTGAACATGCGATAAAACAAGCCATGGAGTATGGACTTCTTGGGAAAAACATTCTTGGCTCTGGTTTTGATTTTACGATTAAAGTCCATCGAGGCGCTGGAGCGTTTGTCTCCGGGGAATCCAGCGCGCTTATGTCCGCTATCGAAGGACGTGTCGGCGAACCACGTCCTAAATACGTTCATACCGCGGTGAATGGTTTATGGAATAAACCAACCTGTTTAAATAACGTAGAAACCTGGGCGAATGTTCCCTTTATCATTAACAACAGTGCTCAATGGTTCGCGAGCATGGGTACGCCTACTAGTACGGGTACGAAGATTTTTTCCCTTGTCGGTAACGTGAATAACACTGGTTTAGTTGAAGTTCCTATGGGGGTAACATTACGGGAGATCATCTATAACATTGGTGGAGGAATCCCACATGGGAAACGCCTCAAAGCGGTTCAAACCGGTGGTCCGTCAGGTGGATGTATCCCTGAGAAATATCTAGATCTGACCGTTGATTTTGATGAATTGTACAATGTCGGATCCATGATGGGATCTGGCGGGATGATTGTCATGGATGAGGATACCTGCATGGTCGATATCGCTCGGTACTTCGTCAATTTCCTTTCCCAGGAATCCTGCGGGAAATGTATCCCTTGCCGTGAAGGTCTGCGACAGATGGTGAGTATCTTAAATGATATCACAAACGGCAAAGCACTTGAAGAAGACGTCGAGCTTCTCGAAGAACTCTGTGAAGTTGTGCAAATGTCAGCGTTATGTGCTTTAGGGCAATCAGCTCCAAATCCGATTCTGAGTACGTTGAAATATTTCCGTGACGAATATGACGCACATTTACGCGGTGAATGCCCAGCGAAAGTCTGCAAAGGACTCATCCAATATACTATTGACCCAGTGAAATGCAAAAAATGTGGACTATGCGCAAAGAATTGCCCGGTTGACGCTATCACAGGAGATAAAAAAGAACTCCATTGCATTGATGTAGAGCAGTGTATAAAATGCGGAAACTGCCTTGAGAGCTGTAAATTCAATGCAGTGATCAAAACAACAGGAAATCAGAAAGAATTTCTGAAAAAACAACTACCAAATATCACGAGGTGAAATATATGGCTACTCTTTCATTAACCATTGATGAGAAAAAAATTCAAGCAGAAGAAGGAACAACCGTGCTTCAAGCCGCACGCAAAGCAGGCATCAACATTCCAACGTTGTGTCATGATGACAATTTAGAGCCGTACGGCGCCTGTAGATTTTGCATGGTGGAAATTGAAAAAAATAACAGGAAGAAGTTAGTCGCATCGTGTTGTTATCCAGCGGAAAGTGGACTTATTGTACACACGAAAACAGAGAATACGGATAAAATACGAAAACTTCTCGCAGAGCTCTTACTTTCCGTTTCTCCTAGTGGTGCTCATGTTGATATAGCGAAACAGTATGGTATTGTCCGCTCTCGATTCAAACAAGCAGAGAATCCGGAATCCCCCTGCAGCTTATGCGGTCTTTGCGTACGGTATTGTGCTGAGGTAAAAAAGAAACACGCGGTGTGCTTTGTCGGTCGTGGAATTGACCGTACTGTCGCATTAGTACCTGGAGCGTCTGATACCTGTTCGTCTTGCAGGGAATGCTTTGATGTCTGTGATGCAGGGAAAATCGTTTATCTTGTGGACATGGTCCAGGAAATCTCTTGTCCACCACTTCGATCAGCACGTTCCTGGTCAAAATAAATAGAAGTTTATTTTTCTGAAAATAACATTCTTTTTTTTCTTTTTATTGTGCATCAGTGACTTTATCGATGCACCAGATTTCCCGATCAACGGTTACTGTGATTCGATCCCCTTTCTTCAATCCTAACGAACGAATACAGTCACGCGCGTCTTCCCATAACACTGATAATGTTTTTCGTTCTCCATTATCTAAACGCGTGTGGATCGCCCACGGACCTATAAATCCAGGGACTTCAGGTTTTATCCCCTGAAAAATACCTTCATATTTTTCTAAAAGAAGAGGTGTACCATGATACCCGCACACCTTACACCTGTAATCTATGGTGGGTTTATTTAAAACAACATCTTTGATGATCTCCGGCTGGATTTGTTTACCACCACATTGCGGACAAGTAGTAAGCTCCATACATATTGCCTCGCGAATATAGTATGATAATCATACGCAGGACTATATAAGTTTTCCTATCAAGTAACCAAGCGCATCATTCCTTAAAATGGGGGGAATCCAGACATTTTTTACTATTCCTTCGGCGGCTTTCACTCCCTTTTTTGTCCATTTCTATGTTTTATCACCATATATTATCTTTTTGTACAAAAATAAAGAGAAAAGTCTTATATAGATTTTTATTGTTCGATTTATTGAGGTTATGCTATGGGACGGAAAATATTGTGTATTTTGATAGGTATGCTGTTTATCCTGACAACAGTATCAACCGTTGCGGCGAAACAAGAACGAACCGTCTATAAAAACTGTTATATCGAAGTCAAGGCGCAATCAGAAGGACTTTACAATATGGTGAAACATGTCTTTTTAAAACCCAATGGTGATAACAGTGCTTTTGTCTTATGTTGGATCCTCCAATGGATGGGACATGAATATGTCATCGTATAAATTTATTATCAGAAAAATGGGAACGAAC
>JAPKYG010000093.1 GCA_026394435.1 Methanobacteriota archaeon
TGAATCAAGACCAGTGGGATGCAGCAATCGAGGTAAAAACCAATATACCGGTGGTTCTTGCAAAGGAGCTAAAAACAAAAAAACCAGGTGTCGTTGGTATTTCTACGGTCACTGATCCCTATCAACCACTAGAACAGAAATATATGCTTACAAGGTATTGTCTCGAACAGCTCTTGAAGGTTGATTTCCCGATTCATATTCAAACGAAATCAGCCCTTGTCACACGAGACCTTGATCTAGTCTCACGGTTTTCTGAGTCGCAAGTGATGATGAGTATCGCAACATTACATGATGAACAAAGGAAGGCACTTGAACCACATTCTTCCTCCATCCAAGAACGATTACAAGCCTTACGAACCTATGCTGATGCAGGCATGAAAACAAGCGTGTTCTTTGGTCCCGTGTATCCAACCACTTCATTAGAAGAAATCCCGTCAATCCTTGATACTTTTCGGGAGTCGGGTGCCACAGAGATATGGATTGATATGCTCCGTCTCAAACCAGGGATCTGGGAGAACATCCAGAAAGCATTGAAACAGGATCAAGAGGTTTTTCGAGTTTTCTCAAAAAATGTGTTTGAAAATAAAAAATATTATATTAATATCAGAGAGGAGATACGAAAGAAAGGAAAAGAACGAAATCTAAAAATTTTGGATGCTTTTTAAAAATCTTTTCTCGATAACTCCAGGGTTTGTTCATAGGGTCAGCCACTAGTAGCATTTAAATAGAATAACTCTATTACTCCAAAAATCCTTTCATAGAAAAGTAATAAAGTATAAGTGATACGTATGGCCAAAGCACGTGCACGGACGACCTCAAGAAAAGTCAAAGACCGATGGAAAGCAAAAAACTGGTACCAGATACTCGCACCATCGTTATTTAATAACGTTCCAGTTGCTGAGACCTTAGCAGAGACACCGAACAGCCTCATCGGCAGAGTTACTGAAGTCTCCCTGCAAGACCTCACCAACGATTTTCGAAAATCCCACATTAAACTCCTTTTCACCGTCGATAAAGTGGAACAAAACACGGCTCACACCCAACTCAAAGGTCACGTGCTCACCTCAGATTACCTCCGACGGATGACCAGAAGACGAAAATCCCGCGTCGACGGTGTGTTCGACGTTGAAACCAGAGACGGCGCGCTTCTGCGAGTAAAACCCTTTGCAATAGCAGAGAAACGAATCCAAACCTCACAGAAAAAACTCATCAGAAACGTGATGAAACAGGTCATCAGCAAAGAAGGCAAAACAAAAACCCTCAACGCCTTCATCAAAGACTGCCTCGACGGAAAAATCGGCAGTGAGATTTACAAGAACTGTAAAGTCTACTACCCAGTAAAACGCATTGAGATTAATAAAACAGAAATTATGCGATTACCAACGGTCATCATTGAAGACGAAAAACCAGCAGAGAAAAAAGAAGAAGAACCGGTAGAACCTAAAGAACCAATAAAAGAAGAGTCAGAAGTACCATCTGAAGAAGAAATCATTGAAGAAAAGCCAGCAGAAGAAGAGTTACCAAAGGAAGAAAAAGAAGCACCTGCTGAAGAGGAACTTCCCGCTGAAGAAACAGAGAAAGCTAAGAAACCCAAGAAGAAAACCAAGGCAAAGACAACGACCAAGAAGAAAACCACTGCGAAAAAGACGAAGAAGAAGAAGAAAGAAGTACCTCCTGAATAAAAATCCACCCAGAGCATACTTTTATATATTTTGGCTTTATATTTTATTACTATATGATACATCAACAGAAAACACTGCCTTGTCTCTTCATCTTTATTATTTTATTTTCCGTTGTGATTATTCCTATAGGAAAAAGCTGCAAAGACATTGTGATAACACCTCCAGCAACCGCAGGGAATTACAGTCTTCTGTTAAAGGTTCGAGACCCAAGTAGACCAGGTCTGCAAGTACTCTGTCGTGTTCCAGAAGGAACGCAATACACCTATCATCACCCGTGGACCGGAAAACCCTGGGAGTTTATCGTCACGCATACATTTTTCGGTGTCGCAACACAAGGAGATACTCTTCCGAATATCGTCAAAGCAGGCATGGTTCTCACTGACGCGGGGCTTGCCTTTGGCGATGCAGATACGCTCTCAAACTGGAAAAACCCGACCAGAAATGCTTGGGATGACTTTGATTGGATTAGATACGCCTGCCAAACCGCAGACAACGAAGACGAAGCAATCAAACTACTGACTACCGAGGTGATTGATCAGCTTCATGCTACAGGGGTTTCCGAGAACCTGTTTTTAGTCGGCCCACAACGAGCAGTCGTCATTGAAGCAGATGCAGTGCATCATACAATCAAAGATGTTACCGATATCCTCGTCATGTCCAACTACCCAAAAGACCTCTGGGGGACACAACTCGTCAAATCACTACCGATTGCGTCTTCGTTTGATATAGAGAAAGAAACATGGGTACGACACGGCAGCATTATCCACCTTGAATCAATCTGCGGTGTGAAAATCATTCAAACGAACCAATTCTCCATCACCGTACAAGCAGTTCCAAGGTTTGTCTTTCATTCCTATGGACTGAACAAGGAAGTAACAATCTATCTGGGAGAACGCGCCACTGTTGGACCCTATAGCGTCAAACTCTTAGACATCAACGGAAATACAGCAAAGATAATGGTCTGTACCGCAGTGCACGCCTGGGAAAAAGAACTCCAGGCACACATCCGACCCATGAGCGGCAGTATCTCTGTTAAAAATATGATAAGCTATTCTCGGCTTCACGCAACAGATCTTGATGGACTCCGGCCTCTGTGTGAAGACACTGCCATCTACGAAGCAGCAATGATATACAAAATACCAAATGAACACGCCAATCTCTTAAGTAGCGGGTGGTTTGCAGCAAACCATCCGTGCTCCTCGATTTATGTTCCGGTTCATATATGCGACAACGATTTTTACGATCCGTACCAAACAGGAGAAGCAGCAGCACTATCCTTAGAGCTCCTTCACCTTTATGGTCATGGAGCATTAACATCTCTCTGCCAAAACGTCGAAAATGTCTTCCTTTCGGAGAACGAGGAAAACGAAATACTCGCACACCAAATGATTCATAATGCTTCAGACATCACCCCATTTCTGACCGCTCTAGACCGAGGCATGCAAGAACAGGCGTTTCTCACCGAACAACTCTGGCTAGGCGCACCAAATGCCTCACGAGGAATCATCGAAAACATCTGGATGGGAAACTACACCCTGTCTCTTCAAAGGATGCAACAAACGGTGTCAGTCCTAAAAAATATCTCAGGAACGGGAGCTTCAATTTCTACCATAGGAAAGATCGCGCTTAGTATCTGTAAATCAAGGATTGAAACAGCAGCTATCCAAGGAAGAAATTGCACTGAGTATGAACAAGAATATACTGCGGCAGATCAATATTTTAAATCTGGAGAGTACACCATTGGATTTGCCATACTACAACATTTTCCGCACATTTAATGTTTTATATTTGGTTATATCAAAGTTTTTCGTTTGCGTTATCTTTTGGAGGTCGCCTGCGATATAAAATTATTACTAATACCGCAACAACAGCAAAAAGTAGACCGCCAAGCAACATTACTGGAAATTGTGGTTTCTCTTCAGTCATCGATGGTTGTTGGTTTATCAGTGCAATCATTCCGCTAGAAGAGTTATACTCATAATCCCATCGCTGGTCTCCATCGAGATCTATGAGATAGATCCCATTTTTCATTTCCGTCAAAGTTTCTTTCCCAGTTGCAACGTTATGGAATGAATCTAATATTCCGTCACTATCAGAGTCTAAAAGGTACCCTAAATCACTTATAGCGACTGCATCTATCCAGACTGTTTTTTCAGATGATGAACTTGTTCTATTATCACTCGCTGTTACATTTATTGTATATTTTCCTGCTTTCGTCCAACTGTGATTTTTTATGCAATTTATACCATTTGGTAAAAATCCACTAGATTCTATGATACCATCACCCCAGTTAAAAGTGTATATGATGTTGTCGTTATTTGCATCTGTTGATCGTACCGAGAAATTATATTCTATGTTTATATGACCTACTAGCGGACCATCAATTGTTGGATTTGATGGAGGTTTGTTTTCAATTATATTATTGATATGTTGCTCACTTTTTGATGTTTGTGTACTGCTCGTGATAAAATTTTCATCCGAAGAAGTGTTTTGATTGCCAGCTTGATCATAAGATATCACATGATAGTGGTATGTAGTGCTTGAGGATAAACCAGTCAATTTACACGAATGAGAGGTTACAGATTCAGAGTGATTTGACCATAAGCCATAGGAAAGAGTAGCCCCATAGGCTATATGACTCGTGGCATTTTCATTTGTTATCCAGTTGATGGTGACTGAACTTGAGGAAATATTACTCACAGATACGGAGGAAATAACAGGTGCTGTATTGTCAATTTGTTTTGAATTGTCTGTGGTTGGATAGGGGTCGAGGTTGTTGAATGCGTTGTCGTTTGCATAAATACTTACGTTAAACAGACCATCATCATCGGAGCCTGATGGAATGGTCCAATCGTAATACCAGTGGGTGTTATCGATCATGTTCATTGAAACATTGTTAAGGCTGCCATTTCCTATCGTCGAAATTGCAATGATTATGCTAGATTCATTTATACCTGAGTGAACTTCGTTAAAGTTTGCATAAATTCTTAATAAATCATTGGCTTTGAAATATGTTGCAGATCTATTGTATGTGATAGTACATGCTGGGGGTTGATCATCGTATCCACAGTGTGTATCATTCACGAGAGGGGCGTCTTCTATGTTACTTGTGTTATCTGCAGCTATGCTGTAGAACCGGTAAAAACCTTCGTTTTTCTGGAATGTAAAGCTCCATGAAACAGCAACCCATGGGTCGCCATCAACCCCGAAATTCCATGGCCCATACCATGTATTATTATTACTGCTGTTGTAATAATATAAGGTCACATTCTTCAATCCGCTTCCATTTGTAGGTGATGCAGTTGCAGTAATCGTCAATGGACTTGTATTCATCCAATATGGTGTTGAAATCACATTAACAGACGATGTCGGTGCATTGGTGTCATACCCACAGAAGGTATCGTTCGTAAGAGGTGGATTTTCAATGTTGCTCGCATTATCTGTAGCTCTACTGTAGAACCGATAATACCCTATTCCCTTGGGGAAGGTAAAGCTCCAACTGACATCTGCCCATGGATTGGTGACCGTACCAAAGCGCCAAGGACCGTACCACGTATTGTTATTGCTGCTATTGTAATAGTACAACGTCACATTCTTCAGCCCGCTTGGTCCAGTATCTGACACAGTAGCAGATATCGTAAGAGGACTCGAAGCCGTCCAATAGGGTGTAATCACATCAACAGAAGAAATCGGCACAGCAGCATCATAGCCGCATCTTGTATCAGCACTCAATGGTGTTGATTCTGTGTTCGTCGCATTATCAATAGCTATACTATAGAACTGATAATACCCACTTCCATTTGAGAAAGCAAAACTCCAAGACCAAAGAGAAGCAGTATCCACACCCACACTCACCCACCCATCCCAAGAGACATTATTACTGCTAAATCGATAGTATAATGTGACATTCTTCACACCACTCAGCGTATCGCTTGTTGTAACTGTAATCGTTATTGGACTTGTCTTCTTCCAGTAAGGAATTATTGTATTTACTGTTGAACTCGGTGCTGAATTGTCATACCCACAGAAAGTATCATTTGTAACCGGTGCTGTTTCCATATTGGTCGTATTATCAGAAGCGCCGCTATAGAACCGATAATAACCTACCCCTTTCGGGAGTGTAAAGATCCATGAAACAGAAACCCATGGATCGTTATCCACCCCAAAATTCCATGGCCCATACCATGTAATATTGTTACTGCTGTTGTAATAATACAAGGTCACATTCTTCAGTCCGCTCCCCCCTGCATCTGATGCAGTTGCAGTAATTATCAACGGACTTGTCTTTTTCCAATATGGTGCTGAAATCGAACTAACAGACGATGTTGGTGCAGAAGTTTCGAACCCACACCATGCGTCAGCACTCCCCGGAACAGCTTCAGCATTCGTCGCATTATCCTTCGCAATACTATAAAACTGATAATACCCACTTCCATTTGAAAATGCAAAGCTCCAAGACCAAAGAGAAGCAGTATCCACGCCACCGCTCACCCACCCACCCCAGGAGGCATTATTGCTACTGAAACGATAGTACAACGTTACATTCTTCACGCCACTTAGCGTATCACTTGCTGTTGCAGTAATCGTCGCTGGTACTTTCTTCCAATATGGTGAGATCGTATTAACAGATGATGCCAGTGCTACGTTATCATACCCACACCATGCATCAGCACTCCCCGGAACAGCTTCAGCGTTCGTCGCATTATCCTTCGCAATACTATAGAACTGATAATACCCACTTCCATTTGAGAAAGCAAAGCTCCAAGACCAAAGAGAAGCAGTATCCACACCCACACTCACCCACCCACCCCAAGAAGCATTGTTACTGCTGAACCGATAGTACAACGTCACATTCTTCAGTCCACTCCAACCAGTATCCGATGCAGTTGCTGTGATAGTTATCGGGCTTGTCTTCTTCCAATATGGTGTGATTGCAACAACATTTGAGCTGGGTTTTATGATATCCGTTGTTGAAAAAGAATACCAAGAAGTGTTCATATCCGTGCCATCGGTAACGGAGACTTTCCACCAATATTTCGTATTGTTGCCGCTGAAATTATTATTACTCTGATGGTACGTTCCATTTGCAATGGAACTATTGATACCGAAGAGTTGCCACGAACCGCTACTGTTACTGTACCAACTTATCGTCATGCTGTTTCCGTCAGGATTATTCACGGTAATGTTCATTTGCGGTCGAAGGACATTACCCCAACTTCGGTTAGCGGGGCTCTCATTGTTAATCATCGGAACCGGTCTTGAGTTATTGAAATCAAACTCGTACAGTTGATACCACAGACCACTACTAGCTGAATTGATACGAAATCTTATCCGCGATTGATTCACACTACCCTGCATGAAACGTTTTTCTACCCATTGTTTATCAGAAAATGTACCTTCATAGACATCAACCCAAACCCCACCTCGTTCCACATCAACATCGACCTGATCAATTTGAGCGGGATCTCCAGTAGGACCACGAGCGTAAAATCGGACTTTATCACAAATTATCACACTATGATTCAAATAAATGAAAAAACTCCATAGCCCATCTGGATCATTGATATCATGATAGGATGTAGTATACGAATCTGTATCATCATCATATGCATTTATTTCATTGCTCCATTGATTGTTCGAGTCGTAATGGCTGGTAGGAGTTACCCACCCGAGCGATGGTATAGCTGTCGTAAAATTTTTGTTTGAGCCATTTACCATTCCAAAGCCATTGCGAATTTGCACTCTATACTGATAGGTATTTCCAAGAATGAGATTATGGATCATGTTACCAAATTCAGAGTATTTTGCTTCACTCCCACCCCATGTGGTATTAGTTCCATAGGAGGTATTTACACCATATTGGAAGCGATATTCACATGGTTCTCCACCATCATCGGAGACATTTCCTTTTAAAATCGTGGTTGTTTCATCAATTGAAGTTGCATCAAGAGTAGTGCCGTTTGGCGACGTCAATAGTTGACCCTGCCAAAAATCAAATTCATATAACCATATCAAAACTGAACCTCGGATATAATGATATCTAAAACGAGCTTTGCTTACATTTGTTTCAGTACTGAATTCTAATTCAGTCCAAGCGCAATTGCCAATCGTGCCATTATACTTTTCAATCCAGCTAGTGCCATTGTAGATATCGATACTAACCTTGTCAGTATAATACGTGTCAAAATCAGAGAAAACACGCACACGATCACAATAGATTGGACTACTGAGGGTTAATTCTAAAAACCCTTGCCACCCTATTGCACCCGCATGGGAAGCATATGTTCCTGTGTTCTCATCATAAGCTCTTGCTTCATTAGTCCATTGGATGCTCGGGTCAGCATATCCAGTTGGTGAAACCCATCCTGTTGGATCGACGATATAATCATACTCGATCGCATCGCCGGATGTTCTGAGATCAAAGGTTGATTCGATATCCTGGAGGTTGTTTAAAAAAAATCTTATACTGATGCTCTCGGGTGATGTTTTCAAATGTTGCAATAAGCGACTCACTATTCTTTTCAAAGACTTCTATGCAAGACATGCCATTACTTCGTGCAACAATGGTAATATCGTTGTCTTTCTCTAATGCTCTTTCAAAAGTTACTCTGACATACTCTCCGTTGTAGATTGGTTCTGACCATCTCCCATCTTTTGCCTTTACATCATCGTAGATATCTGAAAGAAAGACTCTGTTTTTATCAAGGTGTTCAGCATTGATGATTTCAATCACTATTTCATAGGTTTGTTCTGATAAGTGAGGTACCGTCCACTCGATACGGTCAATTAAGCTATCGTTATCCAGATCAATACTAGTAAAATTTATCTCCATTCTCGAGCCATTTATGATATGGTACAAATGAATTGTACCATTTGGTCGATTATCTATCGTTGTAAATGCGGTGACGTTTGTATAATGAATGTCACTGGCGACAGTCACTCGTTTGTGGAAACTATCTAGTGATGTCTCGGTTATAGACCATGCCTTGGTAGAATTAGTAGTTGAATGGTTGGTATCAGTGGTAACAAGATTGTCTTGACATTCCAAAAAATTATCATCGGACAAGAAAGCATCAGATAGATTTTCATCAAAGTTATCTGTTGGTACCTTTACATCATTTTCATCTTCGACGCTTTGATTAATTGATTGATTCACCTGATTGTTAGTTTCATTCATCATTCCATCTGAATTATTATTGCAATCTATGAGCTCATCGGGTAAAATACTCCATGTCGCCTCTAGAACAAAAGAACCATTTGTATCATTCATCAATGTGATGGTTGCAACATAATCACCACTATCAACATCAGGCACAACCCAAGCCGCCTGCCACAACTTAATATACGAATTATTATCCAACAGTGATAAAACTACGTTTTCAAGACCACTCATATCAACAACAACAGAACTGATACCGAGAGAGAAAGGAACACTCACATTAACAAACATAGTGTCGTTTTTATGAACATTTTCGGGATAAAGAGAAACATAAATTTCATTCTGGTTAGAATTAACTGGAGAAGAAATGATAGAGACAGATACAATAGGCACGAATATAAGAAACACTGATACTAATAGAGAAAAAATCCTTTTTACAACACAACCTTTAAATTTAACAACTGTTTTTCTGTAAAAAATTTGATCTTGAAATCCTCTTTTAGTGAGTTTTTTTGTATCTTTATGGCTAAGGAGAAAATCAATTATATTATCAATATCTTCATTGTTTTTATTCCCATCCAATGATTGATCTGAACACAATTAGACACCCACATCCACGACATCCACTAGTTCATAGTTAATAAACAGGCAGTTTTTAAGTTTTACTTAACAAAAACCGATACTGTCAAAATAACACTCTCCATATCCTAAAAGAACCACATAATACAAAACAATCGTTCAATAGAGGAGTATATACTGAGAATGCTCGGAGCAACCGACAACAAAGAGATTCTTGAAGTGGTTATACCAATATTGTATCACCTTACACGATGCTTCGTCATCAAAAACGTTTAAAAAAACATCTCAGTTAGTTGGATGGGGATTTTCAGTGACCAAAGCACGACAAATCATTATCATCGGCTGTGGCGCAGGTGGCGGGACCACGGCGCAATTTGCACGAAAAACAGACCGAACCGCTTCCATAACCGTTTTTGAAAAAGGGATATACCCACAATATTCAAAATGCGGGTTACCGTACGCAATCGCTGGAACAATCGCCGAGTTTCTCAACCTCATCGAATTTTCTGAAGACTGGTTCAAAAAAGAACACATCGATGTACATCTTGAAACAACCGTAGAAGAAATCAACATCCAACAACGAACAGTGCTAGCAAAAAAAGGGACCGACCGTATTGTAAAGGAATTCGATAGCCTTATTTTTGCAACAGGAGCAAAACCATGGGTTCCCCCTATCCAAAACATCCAGAAAAACGAACAACTACTTCAAGGTGTTCATGTCCTTCGGACAATCGATGATGGAAAGCAAATTCTTGCTCAGATAAAAAAAGGAAAAAAAGCAACGATCATTGGCGCAGGTCTTATCGGACTTGAGATGGCAGATACGCTTCATAAGAAAGGCATGAAGGTCACGGTTGTTGAAGCACTGCCCGCCATTCTTGCCAATACCTTGGATGATGACATGAGCGAACCAGTGCTGCAGGTATTACAAGAAAAGATTTCGGTCTATACGAATCATCTCGCGATACGCACAGAAGAACACGAGGGCATCATCACCTCACTCATCATCAAAGATACTCCAACCGGAGATGAAAAGAAAATCGAAACAGATATTCTTATCATCGCAACAGGGACAAAACCAGAAACGTCACTTGCACAGACCATCGGCTGTACTATTGGAAAAACTGGTGGCATACAAGTCAATGAAAAATCAGAGACCTCAGTGAAAAACGTCTACGCAGTCGGTGATTGCACGGAATATATTGATTTTGTGACAAACGAACCCCTCAGCATCGGACTTGGGAGCGTTGTTGTAAGACAAGGTATTGCCGCTGGGATCAACGCTGCGGGTAGCACCCATACGTTACCATCTGGTGTGCTCTTTACCAGAACATCGGAGTTTTTTGGCATAGAGATCGCAGCAGTAGGCCCAGTCAAACAGGGTATTAAAAGTCTCCCGCTTGTCACGGGTAAATACAAAGGCTCCTCCCGCCCAGATTACTTCCCTGGCGGAGAACCCATTATCATCAAAGTCGGTGTACATGAAGAAACCGGACATATCCTTTCTGCTCAAGCAGTTGGCAGTAACGCGGCACAACGGATCAACACACTTGCCTGCGCTATCCTGAGCAAAACACCAGTCGAAGAGTTCCGAAAACTGGAGACAGCGTACGCACCACCTATCGCGCCAACCCTGGATGCAGTTACGCTTGCCTGCGATGTTGTTGCTCTGAAACTCGCACGAAAAAGAAGGTAAGAATGAAGGTTTTACATCTCGCTGATACCCATCTTGGTTATTCTGCATACCGGAAAGTAACAGAAGAAGGCGTGAACCAACGAGAGATAGACGTGTATGATGCGTTTACCCAGTGCATCGACTATGCGGTGAAAACCAAACCTGATCTTGTGCTCCATGCAGGGGACCTGTTTGACTCTGTTCGACCAACAAACCGGGCGATAACGGTTGCCGTACAACAGATTCTGCGTTTGTCAAAAGAAAACATCCCGTTCATCGTCATCTCCGGGAATCATGAGACACCCAAGCTCAAAGAAACAGGAAATATTTTCTCTATCTTTGAGCATCTTGATCATGTCTTCCCTATCCACAACAATCGATACGAAACCGTCTCATTAAAAAACAAGGATGAAACGGTCATGGTCCATGCGATTCCTCAGTGTCAAAGCCCCAAAGAATTTGAGACCAATCTCAAAAAAATTACACGAGACAAGAAAGCTGACTTCAACGTACTCATGGCGCATGGTGCGGTCGCAGGGATAAAAGAATTCAAAATGAACGAGTTCAACGAGCTGTTCATCCCTGTGAAAAACCTCCAGGAGGATTTTGATTATATCGCACTTGGGCACTACCATATGTACACAAAATTACAGGAGAACGCGTTTTATGCAGGATCAACAGAGCATCTGAGCTTTACCGAGGCAGACTCACAGAAAGGATGCCTTGAAATTGACCTCGGACAAAAACTCAAACACCGGTTCATCCCTCTAAAAACTAGGATTATGGTTGACGCACCTTCACTCGATTGTGCGACACTCCGTATTGAACAGATCGTACAGAAGGTAAAAGAAACTATCCGATCTATTGACCCAAAAGATAAAATCATACGCGTCCGTCTTGAGAACATCCCCTCGCATATCCAACGAGGAATCGATTTTCATCAGATACGAGACCTTGGGAAAACCGCCGTGCATTTTGAGATTAAATCTACAAACATCAAAACCGGTGAGGCAGCACTGAGCAAAGATTACAAGATGAAATCACTGGCAGACGAGTTTGAGAAATTTCTCGATACTCAACAATACCCGGAAAAAAAAATACTCTTCAACCTTGGGTTACACTACATCCATAAAATAGAAGAACAAGAGAAAAAACCATGATTCTCAAATCAATCCGTCTGAAAAACTTCCGGAAATTCAAAGAAAGTTACATCGAATTCCCTGATGGAGTCACCGGTGTCGTCGGATTAAACGGCGTGGGAAAATCAACCGTATTTGAAGCAGTTGCTTGGACACTCTATGGCCCTGTAGCAGCGCGAACCTCCACAGACCAGATCAAACGAGAAAGCGCAGCGCCATCTGATCCGTGTCGGGTTGAACTTGAGTTCATCTTCGATGATGACACCTACCATGTTGTCCGAGAGATGAGCGGAAAAAACCTGTTAGCATCAGGGAGCGCGACCGTAAACGGGAAGTTAGCAGCAAATGGTGCGGAAGTGCTCAGTAAGTATATCCAAAAGAAACTAGGGATGGACTGGAAATCATTCTACACCTCGATTTTCGCGAAACAAAAAGAGTTGAACACCTTATCATCCATGAACCCCAGTGAACGACGACAACTCATCCTCCGAATGCTAGGAATCAACGCAGTCGACGACATCATCAGTGAGATCCGATCGGATACAAAAGAGAAAAAAAATCTTGTTGAAAAACTAGGAAATGAGCTTGTCGATGAACATGGCCAAGACAAAATAACCGTATACAAACAAGAGATACAAACCCAAGAAAAAAAACAAAAAGAACTAGCTCAGCGAATTGAAGAGCAGAAGAAACAACATCAAAAAATTGAAGAGGAACTTTCCAGAACAAAAAAAGACTGCGAAACAAAGAAACTTTTATACGAAAAACTCTGCTCGACCAAAGAACAACTCGAGGGAAAAAAAAGCAGATTCGAAAAAAAACAACGCTTAGAAAACGACATCAAAACATTGGAAAAAACAACAAACGAACGACAAGAAATCCTTGAAAAACAAAAAGAGAACCTCTCTGTATTTAAGAACCTTGAAAAAGATCTTCAAACCTTTGAACAACAGCAGGAGAAAAACAATAACGTCATCCAGACCGCAGTGAAGAAACAAGAGCAGAATACAACTCTCTTGCACCGACTAAGAGACGATATCAAAGAATTAACAACAAAAAAACACCATATCGAAAAAATGGGACCACAGGCGAAATGCCCGACCTGCGAACGCGTATTAGGCGAACAGCAAAAAAAACTTCTAACCTCATATACAGAAGAACTCACAAAAAAAAATCATGAAGCGCAGAAATTGACCGAGGATGGAAAAAAACTGGACACAGAATACGATCGACTCTCTCGGGAGAAACAAGCGTTACAGAAGAAAAGCATGTACCTCCGCAGTCAAGTCGTTGAACGAGAAAAACTCCAGATCACCCTTCGCCATGCCACTGAAGAAATCCTGCGAGAAAACCGAGAGCTGGAAAACAAGAAGAAAGAACTCAAAGCAATCGGCGCCGTCGAGTTTGATGAAAAACAGTACAGACTGATACGAATTCGTGTCAGCGAAACCTATAGAGTCTATCAAGAGGCATTGTCGAAACTTGATAATATCAAAGAGAAACATCAAGAGATAACGGTAGAACAGAAAGAACAAGAAGGGAAAAAAAACCTGATCGGTCAGCAGATAAAAACCTTCGAAAAAAACATTGAAGAACAACAAAGACTTGTTAAAAAACTAGAAAGCGAACGAAACGACGCACAACGCCTCAGTATGTTGTCCGAGGTCATGGATTCCTACCGGACATACCTTATCTCTCAGATCCGACCAACCCTTTCATCACATGCATCAGAACTCTTTGATGAGCTCACCGATGGGAAATACTCACAAATCGAGCTGGATGAAGACTACAACCTGCTTGTGTACGACCGTGGGTTACCATACACGATTGAACGGTTCTCAGGGGGGGAAGAAGACTTGGCAAACCTCTGCATAAGGCTTGCTATCTCAGAGATCATTACCGAGCGTGCAGGCAGCGTCTTTCAATTCATTATCCTGGATGAAATTTTTGGTTCGCAGGATCAGATACGAAAACAAAACATCATTAAAGCACTGAATAGTTTTTCCTCAAAATTCCGACAGATCTTCCTAATCACCCATGTCGAAGATATCAAACATTTCACTGAACATACGATAACAGTGTCAGAAGATGAAAGTGGAATTAGTACGATAAAAATAGAATAAAAAAAAGAAAAAAATGATGGTTTTTTATTTTCTGAACCTGAGTTTCCGCTTTGGTTTTTCAGCTGGTTCTTGTCGCTCCTCAAGAGACGGTGGGATTTCAATCTCCTCATCAACCGTAGTCTGAGCGGGCGACATGGTGTTGCGGTGTTTCAGGTGTTCCACTGAGGTAAACAGTTTTGTAAAGAGTTCATCATTGGAGTCAAACCAGTTCTGCCATTCCCGGAGTTCCTCTTTTATCATCTTATTCTCCGATTCGGTCTCTTCATATAGATGGAATAATTTCGTGAGTCGTTCTTTTTCTTTCTCGAACTCCGTAGAGACCTCTTCAAACTTCGTCTTGAAATCTGCGAACTGTTCAAATCCGCGCAGCTGCTCAACTTGCTTTTCCAGTGTTCTGATGATGTCGTCTTTTACCGTGAGATCCCCGCGCATACGGTCCGTATTTGTTTCCAGTTGGGTTCTGATGGTATCGAACCTCATCACTTGTTGTCTCAGATCATCTAATTGCTGGATAGCCTGCTCTCGTTCCTCTAACTTCTGCGTCAGAGTCTGTATTCGTGTAGTCGCATCTCGTTCAAACTGCATGTGCACCTGCTCGGTATCCCGTAATCTCTCGTCGAGTTCTGTCACTCGTTTCTCCTGTGCAGACAATGATTCTTCCTGGTTTTTATAGGCATCCCAGAGTTTCACTAGTCTGTCTTTTTCTTTTTCAAGCTCCACACTGTACCGTCGGGCGCCCTCTACTGCTTCTTCCCGTCGTCGTTCCGCTTCAGAAAGGCGGTCTTCAAACGAGCGAATCATAGAATCCATTTTATTCAATCCGTCGAGACTCAGCATACTTTGAATCTTTGCAAGATCATCCATGCCTTTAGAAAACGAACTTTTAATAGAACCAAGTTCAGTTGATGCTTCCTGCAGTCGTTCCATAAACGAGTTCTTTGAGCCCCTCACGCTTAAATCATCTATTTTTTCTTCAATCATAATTCATGCCGTCCCAAGAAATTAATTCTCCACAATGCGAATAATGTTGTGGCTATTTAAGGATTATTATTTTATTGTGGTTCATGCGATACAATCATGAGCCGCTAAACTAATAAACTATAATTTGTATACTATTTAATGGAAATACCTATACGATTTGGAGATGGAATGGGATGGGAATACTCGAGAGATTCAGAGAAAGTAAGTTTTCAAAGATGATCCAAAAGGTTTTTGGTAAGAATCACGCCAAGATTGGAATCTATGGCCCGCCGAATGTCGGAAAAACCACGCTTGCAAATCGAATTCTGCGGGATTGGACAGGGGATATCATGGGAAGTGTTTCTGAAGTTCCTCATGAGACACGACGGGCGAAATGGAAGAACAACATCAAGATTAATAACGGGGGATCATCATTGACGATGGATCTTGTGGACACACCAGGGATTGCCACAAAAATCGATTTTAAAGAATTCATGAACATGTACGGGATGAACAAGGATGACTCGCGCATGCGAGCAAAAGAAGCAACCGATGGAGTCATTGAAGCAATCCGCTGGTTAGACGACATCGACGGTGTCGTACTCGTCATGGATGCAACACAGGACCCGTTCACCCAGGTCAATGTCACCATCATTGGGAACCTGGAGGCACGGAATCTCCCCATTCTCATCGCAGCAAACAAAATCGATGCGGAGAACGCAAGCCCGGCCACCTTGAAATCCGCGTTTCCACAACAT
>JAPKYG010000026.1 GCA_026394435.1 Methanobacteriota archaeon
TCCCCTTTAAAAACATATCCTTAAGAAAATAATACCATAGATACCATTATATAAAAATGATATAATTCAGCTTGTTATCTCCAAAATTTTATATACAGTTTTCTGTTTCTTCTTAATGGGATGCCGGATAGCGGTAAACATAGGAGCGGATTTGCTTCATAGTGGAAAGGGATGACTGTGTATCTTAAAAAAGTTGAGATGGAAAATTTTAAATCCTTCGGGCATAAGTTAATTGTACCATTCTATCCTGGATTTACTGCGATTACTGGACCAAATGGTTCTGGAAAAAGCAATATTGTTGATGCGATTCTCTTTGTGCTCGGTCCGAAAAGCTCAAAGGTAATGAGAGCAGGTCGACTCACAGACCTTATTTTTAATGGTGGGAAAAACCGGAAGAATCCATCAAAGTATTGTAAGGTCTCGCTGGTATTTGATAACTCGCAGCGAAAGTTGCGGATTGACGCTGATGAAGTGACCCTCACCAGGATGATCAAACGAGCTCCCTTAAAAGATAACCCGGATAACTATTACAGTTACTTTTACATTAATAATCGTGCCGCGTCGTTTTCTGAGTTTATTGACATCTTGACTCATGCACGTATCTCCGGTGAAGGCTACAACATAATTAAACAGGGCGATGTCACAAGTCTTGTAGAGATGGGTTCTGTTGACCGGCGTAAAATCGTTGATGGCATCGCGGGTATAAGCACGTTTGATGAGGATATCGAAAAAGCGGACAAAGAGCGCGAGGATGTTGATAAGAACCTCGAGCGGATTGATATTATTTTAAATGAGATCACCAGCCAGATTCGTCAATTAAAAAAAGACAGGGATGCTGCGTATCGATACAAAGAACTGAAAGACAAACTCTACGAAACAAAAGCAATGATTGCGTACAAGAAAAAACAGGAAGTCGAATCACAGATCTTAGAAGTAAACAAACAGATAGAGTCCTATGAGGAGGAACAAAAGAAATTCGAAGAACAGAAAGAAAAACTGAAGACGCAGTATACAGAGTTACAAGAGAAATTGGATGAGGTTGAGAAGAAAATCGGTGATGCTGGTGGAGATGAGGCAAATGATATTAAAGGAAAAATTGACACGTTACGCTCTGAGACAATCAAGATTGATGAGCGTATAAACTACTCAAATGATGAGGTAGCGGAGAAGAAAAAAGAAAAGAAAGAGTTAGAATCATCACTTGATGAAATAACAAAAGAGCTTGACGATTTTTCCACGCAGAAAAAAGAGCTCACAATAAAAATCCAAGATATTGAAGTAACGCTGAAAACAAAAGAAGATGAGCTTGGTAAGTTACGGGAAGAAATCGCGCAGTCTGATGACACGTCCATGGATATAACCAGAGAGCTTGTAAAGATGCGGGAGGAATACAACAACAAACAGACTGAGAAACATGAGTTTGAACTTAAACGAGACCGGTTGAAAGAAAAACTAGATGCATTAGATTTACAGACCGCTGAGTCACAAGAGACAAAATCCACCTATGAATTTGAGGTAAAAGATATCGACTGGCAGGCCGGAGAACTTCACAAGGGAAAACAAGAAAACAGCAAAAAAGTAAAGGAATCAGAGAAACAGTTGTTTGAGAAGAAGAGACGGGAATCCGAAATCACCGAGGAGCTTGCGGATCTCGAAAAAGCGATTCTGAAGATGCAGCGGGAACAGTCGAAGTTGCAGGCTGAGCGCGATGCAGTCCAATCCGTGGGATCAAAGTATAATTCAGCAGTGGAGTCGATTCTAGCTGCTCGGAATTCAGGAGAACTCAAGGGTGTTCGTGGGACGATCGCGGAGCTTGCGCAGGTTGATGAGAAACATAAGTTGTCGTTGGAGATTGCTGCAGGCCCTCGCATGCAGGCTGTTGTTGTCGCAGATGATACCGCGGCAGCGGAAGCTATTGGGTATTTACAGAAAAGAAAGTTAGGGCGGGCCACTTTTTTACCGATTAACAAGATGACCGTAGGCAAGCCTCGAGCACAGGCACTGATGACCGTGAAAGATGAAAGCTCCCAGGGATTTGCAATTGATCTGGTTAACTTTGACCAGGATTACAAAGGTGCATTTTGGTATGTGTTTGGCGATACGGTGATTGTAAATACACTCTCCGATGCAAGGCGATTAATGGGTGGCGTCCGACTTGTTGACATGAAAGGAGATCTGATTGAAGCTGGTGGTGCGATGGTTGGTGGTAGTCCTCCCAGCGAACGTCTCTCGTTTGGCAGCGCCGATCAACGGACCCTTGATGAGATTACTCGGAAGTTAAATGGAGCGATTCAGAGTCAAGACATGTTGTCTGAGGAACTCGCACAGCTGAAAAAAGAAATCGTTGAATTGGAGAATGCGTTTCGAACACTCAAGGTTGAAACAGATGCAGGGATTCAAACAAAAGATCTTGATGTTCGAAAGAAAGAGTTCGCAGGAAAACTTGACATTCTCTCCAAAGACCTTGAAGTAAAACTGAAAGAAAAAGAGTCAATCGAAGCAGAGAAGATACAGATTCTTGCATCGCTTACTGAATGTGAGAAGCGACTCAAAGAGTTAGATGCACAAAAAGAAGAAAAAGGAAAACATCTGCTGAAAACCACCAAAAAAGAAGTCGCCCAGGCAGTACGTAGCCTTGAGAAAACAGTGTCTGAGTTCCAGGAGAATATGTTGAAGCTCCACAGTGAACAGGAAACGATTCAGACGAAAATCGAGTTGCTGGATGAACGGAAGACCGAGCTTATTGAGAAAATTTCCGGAATTGATACTAATTTTGAGACATTGAAACAAACAGTAAAAGAGTTAAAGGAAACTCGAGCGAAAGGTCAGGATGAGCTCAAAGCACTGATGACTGTTGAGGAGTCGATGAGTGGGAAGACCAAGGAGCTGGCACTGGAGCGCGATAAACTGTATAAGAAGACCGTTGGGATTGAAAACGAGCTGGAAACCATTAACACGAAGGCGGAGTCATATCTTGATTTGGTTGCTCGGGCGAAATACCGGTTACCAACTCTTGAAGATTCAAAAAAGGAGTTTGATCAGGAGATCGTATTGTATCATGTGGAGATCACGGAGACGAAACTGCCTCCGATTGAGTCCATGAAAGAAACGATTCTCTCTGTCGAGCAGACCATGCAGCAGCTCGAGCCGGTGAACATGCGGGCACTAGACGAGTACGAGCATCAGATGGAGCGGAAAAAGAAATTCGATGATGATATCGGACATCTCACTGATCAGAAGAAGAACCTCGTGAAGCTTGTTGGGGAGATAACCAGTAAGAAGAAAGAGCGGTTCTTTGAGGTGTATGATGAGATCAATAAGAACTTTAGAGAAATTTACGCACAGTTATCAGAGGACGGGGAAGCTGAGCTGTTATTGGAAAACGAGGAGAGCGTCTTTGAAGGCGGTCTGACGATTAAAGCACGACCTCGTGGGAAGAAAGTGTTACGACTCGCTGCACTCTCCGGCGGGGAAAAAAGCATTGCTTCGCTTGCGTTTATTTTTTCGATTCAACAGTACGACCCAAGCCCATTCTATGTGCTTGACGAGATAGACATGTTCCTTGATGGGGTGAATGCGGAGATCGTCTCACGGATGATTAAAAATCGAGCGAAGCATTCTCAGTTCATCAGTGTGTCATTGCGTAAGATTGCGCTCAAAGAGGCGGACTACCTCTATGGAGTTACGATGCATGATTCTGGTATCTCTGAGATGATAGGAAATATCGACCCTGAATCAGTAGGACCAAAGGGAGAAATCAAAACGACTGGACCGGAGGTGCTCCCCCATGGAGCTGGATAACGACGTCATCAACCATTTATTGTTTCATAAAGCCTTAATCGATGAAACCAATGATATGACCCGGATCAACCAATATCTTGAGCTGGCGAAAGCAGCTGTTACCGGGGAGTCTGCCGCTATTGAGGATCCATTTGACCGATCAGTGTATCTCGCGTTTGATTTGGTGTTGAACCAGAATATGAACCCCTGGGATATCGATCTCGTTGGTTTCTCAACAATGTATCTGAAACGTGCGAAGAAAGAGAAAATCGATTTGATGACCGCTGGTAGGATTATCTACATGGCTTGGAAAGTCCTGCGAATGCAAAGTGATCACTTGGTCGTGAACATGGAGACCAAAGACGAAGTTATGGAACAAGGCTTCGGCTGGGAGGATATCCCGACCGCCACCTGGCTTACCAATGATGACGAGTACTCGTACACCAATTTACTTATGAAAATGCCACAGTCACCTCTTGAGGAGCCGTTGCGTCGTGATTCCACACGAAAAGTCACGCTTATTGAACTACTGAGTGCTTTTGATGAGGTTCGGAAGGAATCAGAACAGTACCAGCTCCTTGACCAATTACGACAGGAAGAGCGCATACAACTTGAACAGAAAGCACGCAAAGCAATGAAAGGCTCAGCCCATGAAGACCACCTAGAAGAGGATGTTGCAACTATCTGGGAACGGATCTGTCAATTCCCAAAAAAATCCATGAATTTCACTGAACTCTGCGAGGTTGATAGTGCTGAGGAACGCATTAAAACATTTATCTCTATTTTGTTCCTCGCCTATGAAAAAAAGATTATTGTTCACCAACAGAAATTCCCGTATGGAGAAATTTATATTAAAACAATCGGATATACCTAAAAGGAGAACATGTATGAGCGTAAAAGAAGATCGCTTGGTTGAATCCCTTTTATTTTCTGCAGGGAAACCACTCAGTATCGAAGAAATCCAGGAGCCGACAGGCTTATCACCAAAGCATGTCAGCGAGGCGATCGAACATCTCATGCAGTCGTATAACACCGACCGGAAAGACGAAACATCTCTTGAGATCGTGAAAGCAGGCAATAAATTCATCATGCAAGTGAAAAAAACGTTCACCGATCAATCGATGATGGTAGCTAAACCAGAGATTAAAACCGATCTTCTGAAGACCTTGGCGTTGATCGCATTTCATCAACCAGTGAAACAATCAAACCTGCGGCATATGATCGGAGAACGTATTTACGCTGATGTTGACCAGCTGGTGAGCATGCATTTGATTCATTCGGTGCCACACGGTGCAACAGAGACGCTGACCACGACAAGGCTGTTTCCTGAATATTTTGGTATTGACTCGACAAAACCAGAGGAAATCCGAGAGTTTTTAGCAAAAAAAGTCATCGGACATGTGGTGAAACAAAAAAACGTTGAATCCTCAGAAACCGAAGAGCACCCCGCTCAAGAAGAAAACAAAATGTAAACGAAGGAGGAGTATTTGATGTTAAAACAAGAAATAAAAGTAGGGCATTATTATGAATTAGAATTAAAAGAAGGTAACAAGATAGCTTTTGCTGTGTTGTATGGTTTTGAGAGAGGAAAAAATAAGGATGTGTTTACTTTGATGATGTACACAGTTACTGATAATTTTGAGTTTCCTATTGAAAAGTCCCAGTTTGATACATGGGTGAAAGAGGGGCGAGTGAGAGAAATAACTTCTGACAAATTATTGGTTTATGCTATGTAGACACAAGGATTGATTTTTTAAAGCAAGGGGTTGACAAAATTGAAATTTAGGAAGTAAATGTATGAAAAAGATTCAAACCAAAGCAATGGAAAAAGATATTGAACGAAGTAAAGATATTTCAGAAGCATGGTTGCACGGCGGGAAGGCGATTGGTGAGCTCGTCCGTCCTAAAAAGAAACAAAAAATGTAGGTCTGTTAACGATTTGCAGAAAACATGAGTTAAAGAAACAAAAAATGTAGGTCTGTTAACGATTTGCAGAAAACATGAGTTCGGTTTTAGATGTATAGGTTTTTAGGGTAAGAGCCTCATGGTTATAATAATATTGAGATGATATCAATATAAAAAAATCTTGTCCTTTTCGCATGTTTATAGGAAGTATGTAACAAATAATCATTGGCAGCATGGATGTTGAGGTAGTCTTTTGTTACCATTGTTGCGAATATTTTAAATGTTATGTCTTTATTAACTTCTTTTTTCGTTATGTAATATATATAGAGAGGCTTTATATACTTATTTTTCTATTTATGTTAGATACGTTATAACTTTAGGGAGGCGACAAAAACATAAAAAGGAAAATCGCAGAAATTTTTGTAAGAATGTCTTGAACAATATATCATCGAGAGGAGGAATAAAACCTGAAAAGGAAAGGAGGCCGGCAGAATTTCATTTTTTTCATATTATCCCTAAATTATTACAGATCTGCCGCTACCCCTCTCAAAACAATCAGAAGTAAAAAAAGAATATATCGATAGAAGGAGGAAAAAAAATGAAAAGAAAAATCATAGGAATCTGTATTTGCATGCTGATGATTGGATCGACCCTACCTTTGATATTATCTACTAATGAAAACCATACGAGTGTTCTTGCCAATAATAGCAACAAAACAGAGGATTGTGGATGTGAATCACAAAAAATCCTCACCGACCAAAAACTATTGGTGAATCAAAGCCAGTCACCGAAACCAACAATTAACAACGATTTACCACCATATTTCAACTGGAGAGATAAGAATGGAACGGATTGGATAACATCTGCAAAAGACCAAGGGAGCTGTGGGAGCTGCTGGGATTTCGCAGCAATGGGAACACTGGAAAGTATCATACAGATCAGAGAAGGATGTGCCGCCCTTAACCTTGATCTCTCTGAGCAATATGTCCTCTCCTGTCTTACGCATGCGGGAAATTGCGCTGCTGGAGGATCGGCGTATAATGCATTTAAATATATTAAATTGAACACCTCTGCAGGGAATTACTGTAACGGAATTATCCCAGAATTTTGCTTCCCCTATCAAGGCAAAGATGGTGTTCCTTGTGCAAATGCCAGCCCGGATTGGATGGATTTCCTCATCCCAATCTCTACGTACGGATATTGGCTCCCTGATGGAAGTGTTGAGGACAGAAACGCGATCAAAACCCAGATTTTGGAGTCGGGACCAGTGTGCGCTGGAATGCTGTTTACCATTTATCTTCATGGTCCAAATAACCTGGAGGAATGGGGCTATACACATCATAATCCCACGGACTATTATCCCTACCCTGGTCCGATGCAAGGCACCAACCATCTAGTCGTCATCGTTGGATGGAAGGATGATTCCGCAATCACAAATGGCGGCTACTGGATTGTGAAAAACAGCTTAAGTGAAGAATGGGGCTACAATGGTTTTTTT
>JAPKYG010000052.1 GCA_026394435.1 Methanobacteriota archaeon
TCGTGATAAGTGATTCCAGTTCCCGCAGTATCGTATTTGATGGGACTGCAAAACCAAGTCCATTTGAATTCTGTATAATCGCCGTGGTAATCCCAATTACTTCTCCTTCGTAATTCAAGAGAGGTCCCCCTGAATTCCCTGGGTTAATCGCAGCACTTGTCTGAATGATGTTTGCGATGGGAAAATTTCCTGCGACAGAATCTTGTATTGTTCTCCCGAGTTGACTCACAATTCCAGTGGTCATTGTTCCGCCTAATCCAAAGGGACTGCCGATAGCGACAACAGGATCACCCACTTGTAAGGTTGAGGAACTGGTGATGTCGAGAGGTTGGAACTCCTCAACGGGAGCTTCTACAGATAAGACTGCTAAATCAGAATAAGCATCTGAACCAATGACGACCGCAGGATACCCATCTCCGTTTGAGAAGGTAACCGTGATATTTTCTGCATCATTCACTACGTGTTTGTTGGTTATCACGATCATGTCGTTTTTATACTCGTAGACAAAACCGGAGCCTTGGACTTCGGAATATTGCCTACCGAAAAATGAGTATTGTAAGACATATCCTGTTATAACGACGACGGAGTCCTTGATATCTTTATATAATTGTGCAAGAGACGTCGTATTATAAAAATACGTTATATTGTGAATTTCCTCTTGTGTATTATCATCTTGAATGGTACCTGCTTGTTGTTGTAGGGTATCAGTTTTTGATGATGTCGCTATAGAACTAAGCGATCCGCCAATAAAATAACCAGCGATGAACATCGCAACAACACAAATAGCAACAAATACGATGATGTTCTTATTTCCCCGCTTTTTTTTCATTTCAAAGCTCTCATTCATAACAACTACCTCCATCAATTTCGTGTAAGGATAAATTATACTGTTTTTGTTTATATTTTTTCCTCCCAATTTCCTCCCAATTTTTTCCCAATTTACTCCCAAAATTTGATAAAATGTTGAGTTGTGCCACGATGATAGGGGGGATGAAAAAAAAAGTTAGGCACAACCCATGTTTGATGTTGTCATTTGGAAAAAGTTACATGACGAGTATATCTCGTATCTTTTCAACCTCAATTATTTTCATTTTTTTCTGTCATGCTGTCGCGTTCCTAAAAGAGGAGAGTGAGGAGGATTGGCCGTCCTCCTCCGTACTTTTTTCGGGCAGCGATGCTGGTTCTTTTTATTGATCTATTGTTTCATCAGGAATGAAATCTCGTCCTCCGTTTGGTCCTCTACCTAGTCCTCGTCTAAATCCCTGTCCTTGCATCATACCAAGGTCGCCATTCGTCGAATTTTGCAGGTCAAATTCGTTCTGTATCATGTTCCGTACTTCAGTCCAGTTGTATCCTTGGTTTCTGAGTTCTTTTTCTCTGTTCAAGATGGTGAGTCGTTGCTCGGTTTGCGCGATCTGGTTGTCGAGTTGTGTGTCGAACACGCCGAATTCCTCAAGTTTCTGTTGAATTGCTGACTGCATTTCTTGAGGAGTCGCATTTTGATCTCTAAGGGTTGTCATGAGCTGTTGTAATTCTATTTGCTGGTCTTTTGTTAAGTTATAATCGAAACATCCGAACATACCCATTCCTTGGGTCATATTACCGTCAAAAAACCTAGTTCTATTTTGGTCTTGGGTGTTCCGGAACATTTTCTGCGTGATGATATCTGGGATTGTCCCGTCGGTTTGTGCGGTGGCAAACACTGCTCCAATGGTTCCGATGACCATTGCAGCCATGAGTCCAGCGATGAGTTTTTTTCTTGTGTTCATTTTTTTTGTCTCCATTATTTTTTTTACAAGATGGTTTATCCTTACGTTCGTATATATTCATTTTTTACAATTTGATGCCTATTTCTTCCCAAATTGTTCCCAAATTTTTTTAATAAACCTATTAAATGAGGTCCTGAATTCTGTTTCTAAGGTTTGTGTGATGGATTCTCTAAAAAATGTACTGTATTGGCTTATCGCCAACTCCCTTGGTGGATTCAACCGTGGGAGAATCATCGAGGAGCTGTGTAACAAACCGCAAAATGCTAATGAACTTTCTAAGAATCTTGAAATAGAATATAAAACAATCCGTTATCATCTCAAAGTTTTGGAAGAAAATGGTATTCTTACGTCTGTGGGTGGGGGATACGGTAAAACCTATTTTCCAACCGAAACATTTGAGGCAAATAAACAACATTTTACAGAGATTTGGGATAAAATTGGGAAAAAACCAAATAAACAATAGACAACATAGAAAAAGGTGAAGAGTAATATGAATGAAAATCCGATAAAGGAAGAAAAAATTCCAACATACAATAAAAAAGCAATCCCACTCCTGATAACGTTGGTTATCGGTGGTATTGTTTTAGGATTGATATT
>JAPKYG010000192.1 GCA_026394435.1 Methanobacteriota archaeon
TTTGATATCCATGACCTGCGCGAGCACATAGCCTTCTTCATGTGGTGCGGCAACGTAATCAAACTTCCGTAGATTATGAGCATCAACCGTAAAGTTAAATTTTGTTGAACCAACATCACCATAGATAAGACCGACGAAGTCGTTTTTCTGTTGTTGCATCCATACCCCTTTTGTTGTCTATGTGCGGAATATTATGCAGGGTTATTATAGTTTTTGTATTTTTTTCCCTACTTCAGGTGGTAAGCCAGCACACAGTTCAAGTGCTTCTACTTCCATGAAATGCAGATTCCCCGGAATTACGAGAGTATGTAATGGTGGACCAAAATCCTTCTTTCTGAGAACGTTTACCGTGTTTGCAGCAACCACTGGATCAGGAGCACCAGCGCGGGCAACGACACACGCAATATTGTCATCGGTGAAGAGACGCTTCTTGAGTATATCCTCCATTTTCAAGAGTGATTCAAGTCCTTCATTCGCCGTCATATACCGGTTTTTCTCTGCCTGGATGTCAAGCAACACCAGCGTATGCAACCCCATCATCTTATTTTTATATATTACAGTATACGGGCTTGTCGGAAAATACTCTTTCTCGCCAAATGCAAGCGTGCTCGTCCTGCCGAATTTGTAGTTCTGCAGACCAAGGATCCCAGGAACAGCGGTCGAAATACTACTGCTATGAATAATTTTTGTTGTAATTCCTTGTTTTATCGCACGCAGCCGCAGATCAACATGCGTGGTTGCGATCATCGGATCCCCACCTGTGAGAAACACGACATGATTCTGTGCGGCAGCGTCAATGATTCTATCCCCTTTCTCGGTTTCCTCTCGCGACAACACCTCGATTTTTTTCCCAATGAGTTTTTCAAAAGCCTTTTTGTCGAATTGTCCTAGTTTTGTTGTATAAAATTCCGCGAACACCTCGTCGCACTGTTTGATTTCATGTAAACCTTTTAATGACACATCTGCTTCATCATACAACCCTAAACCAACAAAAACCAGTCGTCCTTTTAACATTTTTTCACAACCATTCATGGTCTTGACGTTCAAAAATCTTATTCCCTGCGTTGATAAATTTCGAAAACATTTAAAACACCTATGTGATTCGTAAATGTGGGCAACAACTACCGGCTCTTTTTATTTACTTCTGTTACACACGTCTCGTATGTTTTTTTCGAACGTGTCAACCTCGCACGTGTTATCAGTGTACCAGGAGAAAAATAAAGAAAGGTTTAAATTCCAGGAGACGTATTCCTGGCAGGAGGTGTTTTATGACATATAAACACGAGGGTTGGACCTTATACACACGAGACGTAAAGCTTAAAGGCGGAAGAAATCAAACAATCTATTTCTTCAGCAAGAGATCACCAAAGAGTGGAACGACCTGCGATTTACCAAATGGGTACGCTGTTGGTGTCAATAAGAGAACCGGTCTTCCATATCTGAAGAAGAAGTAAATTTACTTCTTTCTTCATTTTTTCTTTTTCTTTATCATTATTGTTCTTTTGTGCATTCTTTTTTTACATAAGGGTTTTATAACTGGTGTTTCTTCCTCGTTTCAGTATGAACCGGAAACATGGTGAAAAAAAGAAGGTGCAAAAAAACATTGCACGCCATCGGATTCATTATCTTTTTTCCCTTGCGGAAGAATGTGCCCTTGAGGGGAAACTAAACTTGTCTGATCGGTACGTCGCATTAGCACGAAAGATTTCTATGAAATATCTTGTTCCTATCCCTGCAGAGCATACACGCCGGTTTTGTAAACACTGCTACTGCTATCTGCTTCCACCGTTGACCTGCCGAGTCCGCATCCATCGCGGGATGATTATCACCTACTGTAGTAAATGCAAGAAGTATAGTCGGATTCCATTACGTGAGCGTTCCTCAGCAACTCGCAAACCATGAATAAATAATAAGGCGTTTTTAGGGGGTCAGGATAGCTGATTTAGCACAGTACCTCCGAATGTAAAAATATGCCAAGGAATCCTCATTTTCTCGGAGGGAATCCCTCTTTTTGTCCGTTGGTTTAAGGAATCTTTTTGATCTATTTCTGCCAAGGAACGCCTGTTTCTCTTGTTTTGAAAGACTCGCATGGAATACATCTGTTATACCTTTCAATTCCTGGTAACTAATGATTTTCTTTCCTACAGTTCCCAGGAATGCTTTTGCTGCATCATCCTGATGTCCTTCTAGATAAAAGATTGTCATCCTGTTCATCTTTGCCCTATAAAGAGTCGGAAAGCTTTTCTTCAATTGAAAGAATCGTTTCTTCGGGTCCTCATGAGAACAAATATAATAGCCTTTCAAAACAAGTTCCTGAAGTATCTCCAAAGTTCTTCCCCTTATGCCTGGCCAGCCACAAGGTTTACTCGGGAGATCCTTTGCTATCTTGTATACCGTCGTCTCATGAATATTTAGTTCTCTTGCGGTTTGATACTTGGATTTCCCGCTTTTAATCTTACGAGTAATCCAGGCTTTTTTCGCAGGAGAAAGCCTTCTTGAATTTGTTGTCATCACTAAGAACTGGAAAAAGACCTATAAAAACATATCCTGAGAACCATATTTGTTGATAGTAAAACTATTGGGAGATTAGACCTTTTTTCAGACTGGTAACATGATTTAATACATGTTTTTATGCGAATCAATGACAAAAAAGAGAGAAAGGGGATTCTTAGTACCCCAATAGATGTCGTAGTAGTGGAAACGCATTGGGGAATCGCTGGAATAACAACTCCAAGAACAATGGTATTGGCTTATTAAACGAGTACGGCATTTTTATAGGCGAAGAATCTGACCAGACGCTCTCATTACCATGGATATCTTTTGCTTTTACTTTGATGCTGTAGGAGCCTTTGACGGTCCACTTGTGAATCGTATTTATAGGGATACCAGAATTGTAGGGTCCAAGCCATCCGCTATTGTTTCCATTACCCCAATCCCACAGATAGTACACCTGATCTCCATCAGGGTCAGTCGTGCTGCTGGTGTAGGTGTATTCAACATTTATCCTGCCATTTGGTGTACCTTGTGGTGTACTTGGTTTATTTGGTGCAAGGTTCGGAGGTGGTTGTTCATGGTTCTTAATCTGGAAAGAACTACGGTCTGCTCCAATGTTCCCCTCACTGTCCATTGCCTCTATCAATAAGTTATATGTTCCATCAGATAGAGTAGTTGTATCCCATTCACATGTACCATTGTTAGAATAGGGATTACCCTTGAATGCTGAGTAAAGTATATTATTGTCATCTTTGAAGTAGATAGGGTCTGTCTAATGAAGCCATATTTTCATTAGACGGGTATCATCTTTTCACCTCCTTTTTCTGAAATCGATATATTGTTCAACCATCCTTCGTCTTCTTACAAAGAGAGGAGGATGTTCCTCTCTCTTTTGTTATGTC
>JAPKYG010000041.1 GCA_026394435.1 Methanobacteriota archaeon
CTTTAGAGGGCAGGCGAAAGCCTGCCGCGTGCGACAAAAAAGAGTATGGTTTGATGGGAGAAAAAAGAGATGCAGCTTTCCATCTGCGGGTCTTACGCTGATGCTACAGACCGCGCAGTATTCTCAGCTGCAGTTAATAAATCATGCGTTCATTGGTATTCAGTTACAAACATCAAGCTATGATGTTATCAGCGGCAACAGGATTGAAAATAATGGCGGTCAGGGGATAGATCTCTTCCTCAGCAGTAACCATAATTCCATTCTCAATAATTCAATTATAAATAATGCAAAGGAAGCTATCCTTGTTGGTGGTATTTCCCCAAAGCTATCGGTGGTTTGCTTCGCCTAAATTTCGACCGACATCCTGCAAAACAACCATATAACGTCTCCACCTTTGTATAGGACCATCTTTCTTCTTTTTTTTAAAATTGATTAGCACAAAACATGAGTTAAATCTTACTTACGCTTCTCCGATACTATTATAAAAAGATATACGTTTTTGGTGTTTGGAGCTAAAAACAATAGAAATATCGGATGGTTAACAGTATGAAATACAGAGATATTCTTACGACGTTTTTCATCCTCGGATTCTTTCTTTCCCTTGTGTACACCCTTGGTGTAGCACAATCAGTTTGGTACTGGTGGATTGTACCTATCGCGTTTGGCGTTGCCTTAGCCTGGGCAATTTATTACTTGTGGTTGACATAAAAAAATCGATGTGTATCCGAATTTTTTATTCATGGTGGATATTACTATTTACGAGGTAGTATATGATTCTGCCAAAGTGTTGCCTGCATCTCTGGAGAGCAAGAGACCTGTTTTCATTTAATTATTGCTCAAAGTGTATCGTCCAGTTCAATCATAACCTGCTTAAGGGAAACGTTTAAACAACTCGTAACATTCAGCATCCTTAATGAAGGGCGAAACATTGAAACAAGCAGAACAACTCCTGCATGAGTACCGACTCTGCGACTCTTGTTTCGGAAGATTATTCAGAAAAGAAATCAAAGATGGTACCAACTCGCAGAAAGGCGAATCCATCAGAAAACAACTGCACCGTACAGATAAGACAGCAACACATGACTGTTGGCTATGCGAAGGACTCATTGATGAAATCCCTCATTTCACCAAAATAATCGCTGACGCCGTCAAAGATTACGAGTTTGAAACCTTCCTCGTCGGTTCAAAAATAGACGAAGACATCCAAGAAAAAGAACAACGCCTCTGGAAACATCTGAAACTGGAGGACGCTGAACCCATCAAGATGGAAATCAACAGAGAAATCGGAAAAATCCTCGAACCACAACTCGGGAAAACAGTTGATATCCCTAACCCTGAAATCATGGCGGTCATCGACACCGCCTACGACATCGTCTCTCTTCAAATAACCTCGTTATTCATTTATGGGAGATATAAGAAACTCCAGAGAGGAATCCCTCAAACGAAATGGCCATGTCAGATCTGTCGCGGTAAAGGGTGCAAGAAATGTAACTATACCGGAAAACTGTATGAAACCACGGTTGAAGAACTCGTCGCTCAGAAAGCCTTGGAACTCACCAAAGGAACCGAGGAATCATTCCATGGCAGCGGACGAGAAGACATCGATGCCCTTATGCTAGGATCCGGACGACCGTTCGTTCTTGAAATCAAAAACCCAAAAATAAGAAACATCAACCTTCCACTGCTGGAAAAAGAGACAAACAAGACCACAAAAAACAAAGTTGAAATCACTTCCCTGCGGTTTTCCACCAGAGACGAAATCGCACGTATCAAAGCAGCAGAATTCAGAAAAACCTATCGAGTCACCCTTGAAGCAACCCAACCTTTGAATAAAGAAAAACTTATAAAGGTGGCTCAGACATTACAGGGTAAACTCATAAAGCAGTTGACACCAACTCGAGTAGCCCATCGCCGGGCCAACAAGATTAGAGAACGCACAATATACAACTGCACCATTGAAACGGTAGAGGGCATCATAGCCAGACTAACTCTAGAAACCGAATCCGGCACCTATGTAAAGGAATTCGTTTCTGGCGATGACAACAAAACCCAACCGAACCTCAGTGAACTCATAGGCATTCCCTGCAAAGTCAAAGAACTCGATGTAATCGATGTCAAGGGGGAATAACAAAATATGGTGAAACGATCAAAAGGAACACGAAGTAAAAGCCGATACATCATGAGAAAAAAACCGCGAACGCGCGGTGTTTCCTCTATAACGAGAGCACTACAACAATTTGAAGTTGGAGTTAGCGTCAGCATTGACATTGACTCTGCGGTGCACAAAGGCATGCCGCATCCACGGTTCCAAGGACGTACCGGAAAAATTGAAGGCATGCAAGGCGACGCCTACCTCGTTGGTGTCACGGTTGGTAAGAAACATAAAACACTCATTGTGCTGCCAGAGCATTTGGGGAGAGTAACGTAAATGGAAACTTCAACAGAAGAAACCGGTAAAATTGTTTCCCTAGCAGAAGTAAAAAACATACTTAAGAAAATCAGTAAGGAACGAAAAGAGCTCCTTTATGAGCAGAGAATCGCCTTGGAGCACGCAGAAAAATTTGCAAAACTTACTGCGAAACAAACCAAGGATTTAATCACTGAGTTAATGAAACTTGATCATGTCGAAGAAATTCATGCGTACAAAATAGCGGACATACTTCCTAATACAGAGGATGATGTGAAAGCTATTTTTGCCAAAGAGCGATATACGCCGAATGATAAAGAAATAAAAAACGTCCTGGAGATCGTAAAAAAACATTCTGTTGAATAGTGGTGGGGGTTGGTTATCGTGGAAGATTATGTCTATGTCTTAGATTACTTGGCAAAAGGACGTGGGGATCTCCCAGCGTTTAAGAGAAACCCGGTCGTCTACGGCATCGGGGAAAGCCAGTACACATTTCTTGAATTGATACCGAAGCGAGATGCTACATTCACCACTGGTGAACGTATCTATGTCGGCAAAGACCCAACGATGCGAACCAAAATTGAGAAAATCAAAGGGCGCGTCAATTTTGAGGATCTTACCTCGACTGCGCATGGGGAACTCCCATATGTACTATTAGATATTGTTCATAATAATGAAGCCCGGTATGTAAAATTCTTCAACGAAGCATCCGCCATCTCAACGAGATACCATGTTCTTGAGCTCCTCCCTGGTCTGGGGAAGAAGATGATGATAGAAATCCTTGATGAACGAAAAAAGAAACCATTCACCACCTTAAAGGAGATGCAAGACCGTATTGACTTCCTGAGATCACCAGATAAACTTATCTCCAAACGTATCGAGTTAGAATTAGCTGATCCGAATCAAAAATACCGCATTTTCACCCGCCTGCCGTTGACACGGGACCAACAATACTGAGAGAATGGCAAAACAACGTTTTGGGCAGCACTTTCTTATTGATCTGTCAGTTGCCCACCGAGAAGTTGGATACGCGAAGCTTACCAAAGATGACGTTGTTCTCGAGATTGGTCCTGGACAAGGAGTCATCACTCGTTTATTAGCACAGAAAGCAAAACAAGTAATCGCTATAGAAATCGACCAACGACTCGTGGACAAATTGAAAACAACACTTCCGGAGAACGTAACCCTGATTTCTGGAGATGCTCTTTCTGTTGATTTCCAGACACTTCCGCGGTTTACGAAGATCGTCTCAAACCTCCCTTTTGAGATATCCTCACTAATCACGTTCAAATTCCTGGAATCTTCCTTTTCAAGAGCCATTCTGATTTATCAGAAGGATTTTGCTGAACGTCTCGTGGCACTCCCTGGAAAAAAGGAATATTCACGTCTCACCGTCGGTGTCTCCTATAAGGCACATTGTCGGATTTTGGAAGACGTCTCCCGAAGCTGCTTTTCTCCAGCGCCTAAAGTCGATTCCTCTATTGTCGAACTTACCCCTCGCGAGAAACCCATGTTCAATGTTGAAAATGAGCGGTTTTTTTTTGAGCTCACGAAACAGTTGTTTAACCATCGGAGAAAAAAGATTAGATATACGATTAAGGCATTGTATGGAGGCATCGAGCAACTCCCGTATCTTGATCAGCGAGTCGAGGAACTCACCCCAGAGCAGATCGGGGAACTGAGCAATGTTTTGTGGCACCTAAAATAAGACTTGTTTTCCATTTTTTCATCTATAGAAAAGAAGAAAGAATATTATCTTGGATCCAACTAAAAACTCCAATGATATCCAGCCCTATCAGCAACACAAAAAATAGCACAAAAAACAACAACAGCCGCAACGTAAACCGTAAAAACTGCCAGATAAGAAGCAACACAATCAACAAAATCAGAAAAACCGCCCACAACGGAACTGAAATCGAAAGGAACTCCATCGCCACCAACATAGAGAATCACTTCAATTCATTTAAACATTTGGAAAAACTCTTTACACCCCCAGCAGAAACAATTAAAAATTCTCACACCATGGGAACAACTGACCACAATGATGAAAAACTATCTCACACTGAGTGCTGCAACATGCTGAGAAATGGGCGAGCTGAGTGGTCATCATATAACCTTCCCCCAAACATACAAAAACTCTAATTCCATGTCAATTCTGTGTACATCCAGCATGACTTTATCAAACCAAATTCCGTAGAACGAAGAGAGTATCAGTACAATATCGCAAACTCTGCAGCGAACGCAAGTACCCTGGTCGTGCTTCCCACCGGCATGGGAAAAACCATCATCGCACTTCTCGTCATCGCAAAAGAACTTGTAAAAAACAACAAGGTCCTGTTTCTCTCCCCGACAAAACCGCTCGTGAACCAACACGCACAGACTCTTACCGATCTTCTTACCATTGACGATAACGTCGCGGTCTTCACCGGTGAAGTCCCCCCAGAAAAAAGAATAGAACTCTGGAACAGCAAACGAATCATTGTCTCCACCCCGCAAGTCATTGAAAACGACCTGATTGCAAGACGATACGACCTGGCCAAAACATCTCGTATTATTTTTGACGAGGCACACCGCGCGGCAGGAAACTACTCATACGTCTTTATTGCAGACATGTTCAAGAAACAACAAAGCGAACGACGCTGCCTTGGCATGACAGCATCCCCCGGAAACAACCTTTCAGAAATCCTGGAAGTCTGTAAAAACCTAGAAATCACCAACATTGAGATACGAACAAAAATAGACCAGGACGTCAGACCCTACGTACATGACCTCGACATCAAATGGAGAGAGATCCTACTCCCCCCCGAATTCAACTACACTCTCCAACTCCTCAGAAAAGCACTCGCTGAACGGCTTAGCATCCTAAAAAACATCGGCGTCCTCGACTCAGCCTCATTAGCACTTATCAACAGAAAAAAACTCTTAGAAGTCCAACAAAAAATACAATTAGGACTACGTTCCAACCCGCAACCATCACAAACTCTGTTCAAAGCAGCCTCTGCGCAAAACGCGGCCATGAAACTTGCACACGCCATTGAACTTCTCCAAACTCAAGGAGTCAACGCCCTTAGCAACTACGTTTCCCGCATGGCGACTGAGGCAAGTTCAAAAGGAGGAAGCAAAGCCTCCCGAGACATCATGAAAGACCCTAACGTCCTCGAAGCAATCGCCTATGTCAAAGCTCTCAAAATTGAACATCCAAAAATCCAAGAAATCGTCACCATCGTCAAAGAACAACTCACCCTCAAGAAAGAATCAAAAATCATCGTCTTTACCCACTATCGAGACACCTCCCTTTATGTCCTCAAACAACTTGAAAAGATACCGATAGCAAAACCAGTTAGATTCATTGGACAAGCTGGAAAAGAAAACGATAAAGGACTCACACAAAAAGAACAAATTGATATCATCAGAAGATTCAAAAAAGATGAATACAACGTTCTCATCGCAACCTCTGTAGCTGAAGAGGGACTTGACATCCCCTCAACAGACCTTGTGGTCTTCTACGAACCTGTTCCCTCAGAGATACGTACCATCCAACGGAAAGGCAGAACTGCACGACAAATGGCAGGGAAAGTCATTATTCTTATCACCAAAGGAACACCAGACGAGGCATACTACTGGTCCAGCCGACAAAAAGAACGCAGGATGCACAGTGAACTCGAAATACTCAGAACTGCACTCCGCAAAAAACTCCAAGACCCTGCTGCTGTCTACCAAACTGCGCTTCACCAAGAAAACCAAAAAAAACTCGATGAATATTCTAAAAAAACGAATGTCAAAATCATCGTTGACCATCGAGAATCCCGCTCCCCCGTCATGCGATTCCTCTCACAAAAAGACATCATCGTTGAACCTCAACAACTCGACGTTGGAGACTACATCATCTCCTCCCGCATCGGCGTCGAACGAAAAACCGTAGATGATTTCCTCAATTCACTCATAGAAGGAAAACTCTTTGTCCAAATGAAAAACCTACGAACCACATACTCCAGACCACTGTTACTTGTTGAAGGGGATGGTCTTCTTACCAAGAGAAACATCAGCCATAACGCGATCTTTGGCAGCTTAGTCTCAATCATCGTAGACTTCGGCATCCCTATCATCACCACCCATACCCCGCAAGAAACCGCAGACTTCCTTGCCGTCATGGCTCACCGGGAACAAAAAGAAGGAGATAAGGCAATCGCCATACGAGGAGAAAAAACAGCAAAAACTATTTCTGAACATCAACAATTCCTCGTCGAAGGTCTCCCAAACATTTCAGCAGTTCTTGCACAACGTCTCCTGCAGCACTTCGGCAGCATCAGATCTCTTGCCAACGCATCCGAAGACGACCTCTGCCAGATCCAGGGGATAGGAAAGAACATCGCTGCAGATATCCTCAAAATACTCAACGCAGAGTATCTCAAAGACTAGCCCAAATATTTTTATCTCACTTTGTGATTACCGTCAAGTCTAGGGGTGACTATTTATGCCCGATGATAATAAAAAAATCGATCAGATTTGTGATGGTTTAAATATGATTAGTGAGGATAACTCTATCCCAAGAAACATCAGACGAGGGGCAGAAGAAGTCAAACAAATCCTAAGAAAACCAGACGACCCTATTGACCTCCGTGTTGCCTCTGCAACCTCAATTCTTGACGAACTCGCAAACGATCCAAATATTCCACTACATGGTCGAACGCTCATCTGGAATATCATGAGTCGTTTGGAGGAACTCGCATAATATATTTTTTATCAAAAAGGACAACCATTCGTTCATTGAAACGAAAATGGAGGAAAATAAAATGATACGAATCGGACAAGCTGGTATCCCGTTATCTTGTAAAGGACGTACTAACAAGGATGGACTTGTATATACTCATAAAAGTCTTGATTTAAATGCTATTGAAATACAATTCGTTCGCGGATTATATGTTCTGTCTGAAGAAGAAGCACAATTCATCAAAGAATACGCACAGAAAAATGATATCGAGATTCATGTCCATGCGCCCTATTATTTAAATTTAGCTGGTGACCGTGAAGAAATCATCATGAGTTATGAAAAAATCATGAAATCAGCACTAATGGCAAATGACATTGGATCAAAAACACTGATCATCCATCCAGGGTTTTACGCAGAACATAGTCCGAAAAAAACCTTAAAACTTGTCATTAAAAACTCAAAAAAACTTGTCGGAATGTTTAAAAAACAAAAATTCAAAAT
>JAPKYG010000183.1 GCA_026394435.1 Methanobacteriota archaeon
AAAACGTGACGTTCCGTTCGTAAAAATTCCTGCGGGGATTCAACCACGAGCAGCAACCGCCTACTTGTTATTCCCTTCGATTATATTTTTGAAAAAAATCGGGTTGTTAAAAACCGCGATTGAAACAGATATCGAAGAAACCATATCAGTGACACAGGAATTCGTCAACACGAATAACAAAACAATCCCTGAAGATAGTAACGCTGCAAAGCAGCTTGCAAAAAAAATCTTCAACACCATTCCACAGATATACGGATGGGGCGTCTACACACCAATTGCGATTCGTTGGCGTCATCAATTCAATGAAAACAGCAAACTGATCGCACGCACAGATCTCGTCCCAGATTGTAACCATAATGATATTGTTGGTTGGTCTGCGAATCCTGAAATATCAAAACAGTTCTCCTGTATCTTATTTCGTGATAAGGACGAAGAAATCATCGATATGACGACTCGCTTGAATTTCATGCGTGACCTCTTTCACAATACTGCGGGCAATATCATTGAAGTTTCACCCAAGGGAAAAAGTCAACTCGCAAAAATGATGTACCTCATGTGCCTTGGGGATTTCACCAGCTGTTATCTTGCGGTGTTGCGAGGAATTGATCCTAGCCCTGTTGATATCATCAAGGAGCTGAAGAAACGACTCGCAGAAAAATAACATCCTTAGGAATCTTTCTTGTTTCTCTTCAAAAAACATAAATATGTATTACCGTATCTTCGCATACAGCACTCAAAGGTAGTTGATGAGGATTACTGTGTATCAAAAATCTCAGGTGAGTTTTCTTAGTCTTATTGTTCTGTTGTTGCTAGCAAGCACTCTTTTTACCTCTACTATCTCTGCGCAAGATGAGCAAGCGCTCATAATTGAAATCTATGATTCAAACAACGGGAATGAAATCGCAGGAACAATTCTGTATGAAGGGAAAAACTACGATATCACCGTAAGCACGGAAAATGACTCATTCATCCTTGGTGTCAATGTCTCCCTTCTAGGGATAACATATTTCACTAGTACAGAAACGCCATTTGTAACTATTGCAGCCCCACGTTTTGATGAATATGACTCGTTTAATATCACGGCAACAAAGGAAGGGTATCTTACCGCTAAACTCGAGATAACCGTAATGAAAGGCGAATTGTCGATAGTCGCAGATCGTGGTACCGTTGAAGAAAAAAAGGAGTTCCAAGTCACCGTCAAAGACCAAGATAATAAACCAGTGGAAGGTGCTCTTGTATATATCACTACAGATGCTGCACCGATAATGACTGATCTACAAGGCATGGCCTCTGCACGTGCACCTGAAGTTGAGATGATTACCACCGCATCCATCCAAGTCATAAAAAGCGGTTATCTCCCTGGTTCAACGACTATCCGTGTAGAAAATGTAGAGGGGTCCATTTTCGATCTTACTGAATCAAAATTCCTTCAAATTCTTCCTATTCTTATTGCTATCCTTGTAGTCATCTTCGCTATCGCATATGTTTTATGGAGGCAAAAAAGAAACCCAACGATACCTCACCAGTCGAAACGAGCAGGATCATCTGATGAACCACAGGCATACCAGCAAGAAAAACAAGGGCAACGGTCCAAAAATGAACCAGCATTATTTCCCGGAAAAGAGAAGAGCGACGTCTCCCTTTCAAGGTCTGCGTCTAGGGTAGAAGAGATACGAATTCCTGTACAGGTGAAAAAGAAGGAGACAACCTACCTATCTGAGGAAAAAGAACAAGATGAGGTTTCGGAGGATCCAAAGAACGAACACGACGAGTGGTTCAAAGGACAGGATTACATGCGATACAAACTTGATGAGTTAACAGGAAAAATCGATCAAAAAACAGACGGGAAATGGTTCGAAGGGGAACGTGATAGTAAATATAAAGTCGATGAGACGTTAAAGAAGAGCGCTAAGAAGAAAAAAGTGGATGAAGAAGACGTCAAGTGATGTGTTTTTTTCTCACAATTATTTATCATATAAACATCTACCGTATCATTTTATTAGGAGAACCGTGTTCAGAGCAGTTAGGCTGTTTGATACCTCATGAAACTGATGTTTGAACTTTCCAAAGAACAGAAAACACTTCCCTGTGCCGAAGTAATCGCGTGTCTGAATGCTGAAAATATTATGTATACGGTCATAACTTCAAATGAAGATGTCATCATCGTCGAAATCAAACCAAATGATTCAATCATCCAGAGACTCGCGGAACGACTCGCTTTTACCTTTGTGATTGACGAACTCTTGTTTTCATGTCCTGCTACTTTGGATGATATTGTGCGGAACGCAGAGAAACATCCTCTTATGAAAGATGGATCAATCGCAATCCGGTGTAAAAACCGTTCCTCATCAATTCATTCACAGCAACTCATTGACCACTTAGGCGATATCTACACAAAAAATAGGCTGGTAAATCTCACACATCCTGAAATAGAGCTGCGTGCAGTAGTAATAGAGAACATAGCCTATGTTGGAATAAAAAAAGCTACTCTGGAAACAAGTAACTTTCAAAAACGAAGAGGACACTTTCGCCCGTTCTTGTTGCCGATCACGCTTCATCCAAAAGTCGCTCGCGCATTAGTCAACCTCTCGTCTATTAAAAAACAAGAAACGCTGCTTGATCCGTTCTGCGGAACCGGTGGAATACTCGTTGAAGCAGGGCTTATCGGGGCGCGAGTCATAGGCAGTGATATTGAACAAAAAATGATTGATGGATGTAAAAAAACCCTTGATTTCTACTCAATTAAAAACTATGAATTATCGTGTTGTGATATTGGAAATATCCCTCAGTCGGTTTCTATCGTTGATGCAGTAATCACTGAT
>JAPKYG010000012.1 GCA_026394435.1 Methanobacteriota archaeon
CTGGCCGATAGAGAACGTCTCAGAGTTTGGTGTAGTTGACATCAAAAAAGATGGAAATATCACAAAATTTGTGGAAAAACCAAAAGCAGAGGATGCCCCCTCTGACCTTATTAATGCTGGGGCGTACCTCCTCGAACCACAAGTGCTCAATTATATCGAACCAGGCAAGTTAGTATCCATGGAAAAACAAATCTTCCCACAAATCATCAATAACACGGGGCGTTTTTTTGGCTACAAGTTCCAGGGGCACTGGATTGATGTCGGCAGAATCAGCAGCTACATCAGCGTCCATGCACTCCTCTTAGAAAAGCAAAAGAAAACTTTTGCTACTGGAGAACAGTGTACAATCCAAGGGACACTAAAATATTCCTGTACTGGAAACACGGTCCGTATCGGAAAGAATACAACTGTCGAATCCAGTATTTTGTTTGATCAGGTCACTGTTGGAGACAACGTTTCCTTGGATCATTGCGTGATTGGTGAACACTGTGAGATAGGCGATGGCTCAGTTCTGAAGAACGTTGCGGTTGGTGACAACGAAATAATTGAGAAACACACAAAACTTGACAATGCTGTTGTGTGGAATCAGCCGATCCCACAAGGATATCCAAACAAACAAATTGGAAATGTGATTGGAGAATAAACCAGGGGTTTCAGCAATCAGATTTTTATAACCGGTTGCTCATTTGTCTTGTAATGAGTCAACCTATATCCAAACAAATCTTCCGGGCCTATGATATCAGAGGACTTTACAACAAAGATATTTCCCCTGACGTATTTTACAAAATCGGACTTGCTGCAGGAACCTATGTGAAACAGATGATGAAAGGATCACAAATTGTGATTGGTAGCGACATCCGTCAATCCAGCCCTCCACTCACACATGCGTTTATCGCAGGCGTCACCGCAACTGGAGTGCATATTAAATATACAGGGACAACGTCATTTGGTCAAACCCTTTTCACCGGAGGAGAGCTTCACGCTGATCTGATTGCCTTTGTAACCGCTAGTCACTTGCCACCGGAATGGAATGGGATTAAATTCTACTACGGTGACGGAGTCGGGTTACCCGAAGACAAACTCATGGCCATCAGAGACCTGGTTCTCCGAGATTACTTCGAGGTTGTGGGTTGGGATAAAATAGGACAAGTACAATCTGTTGACGCGAAAACAGGATATAAAAACTTCTTTTCCTCCCATTTCAAATTTAAGAAAAAACTCAAAGTCGCACTTGACTGTGGTGGCGCAAGTATGACACTTTCTGCACCAGAGATTTTTACCACTCTCGGACTCCGTATGGTACCGGTGTACTGTGATCCTGACCCAACATTCTCACAACGCCCGTCTGACCCAAAACCAAAGAACCTGACGACACTTGTTGAAACGGTGAAACAACAACGATGTGATTTTGGTGTCGCCTTCGACGGTGATGGGGACAGAGCAGTCATTGTTGATAACACAGGGAAGATCCTTTCCGCGGATCAAACAGGGATTATCCTTGGAAAATACGGTATTAAAGAAAAAAAAGGAACGATCATCGTGAACGTCGAATGCTCCAAATCGGTCAAAGAACAACTCGAGCCACTTGGGTTTACCATCAAACAGATACCGGTCGGCCATACCTTTTTAACACTAGAGGCAAAACAAGAGCACGCGCCTCTCGGGATTGAATCATCAGGGCATCTTATCCTCCCTGAATATTTCTTATTTGATGATGCACTGGTCGTTCCGTTGAAGATCGCAGAAATTCTTGAACACGTTAAAAAACCCTTACACGAACTTGTCACCGAGATACCAATGTATCCAACGAAAAAAGAAGAAATAGAATGCGCTGATGAGATAAAATTCGATGTAGTCCAACAACTCAAACAAAAACTCACTAAAGAATTTGAGCACGTGAACACCATGGATGGTGTACGCGTTGACCTCCCAGACGGCTGGATTCTAATCCGGGCCTCAAACACCAGCCCGATCATCCGATTAACCACTGAAGCAGACAACGAAACCATTCTCCAGGACCTGACAACCCAATTTCTGGCAAGAACACATGAGATTATTGAACACATGAAGGCAACAACCCCGTAAAGGTACGAAAGAACATGACACGACTTTTTGGCACCAACGGCATCAGAGGCATCGTCAACCAAGAGATGAACAATGAACTTGCCTTGGGTATCGGGAAAGCCTGGGGCACCTATCTGAAACAAACAATTACACGACCAAAGCTTGCTATTGGAACCGACGCACGACTTTCTAACAGCATGCTTAAATACGCAATTACTGCAGGACTGCTATCCACAGGATGTGACGTTATCGACGTGGGACTTGTACCCACACCAACATTACAATACACTATTAAGGAGAAAAAATTTGATTCCGGTGTCATCATCACCGCGTCGCATAATCCACCGCAGTTTAACGGTATCAAAGGGGCGGCAAGCGACGGAACCGAGTTTTCTAAAGACGTTGAAGAAGCAATCGAAAAAATATATTTCTCACGACAATACTCCCTTGCAACCTGGAGAGATGTCGGAACCTATTCCAGCTGGGATGGTGCAATAGATTCCTATATAAAAGGAATCCTCTCAACAGTGGACGTCACACTCATTAAAAAACAGAAATTCCACGTGGTTCTTGACTGCGGGAACGGTGCTGGAAGCCTCGTTGCACCAATCCTTCTCAGAAAACTCGGATGCGAGGTTACGGAATTATACTGCGAACCTGATGGCCGGTTCCCTGGGCATAATTCAGAGCCAATCCCTGAAAACCTTACTACTCTGCTTAAAACAGTACACGAGGCTGGCGCATCATTCGGTATCGCCCAGGATGGGGACGCTGACCGCGCTATCTTCGTTGATGAAAACGGAACATACATCGGGGGTGACAAATCACTCTCGCTTGTAGGAAAATATATCACTGGGAAAAAGAAAGGAGGCGTTGTGGTCACACCAGTAACTACCTCTACGTGTTTCGAAGACGTGATACGAGAGAACGGCGGGAGCGTCATCTACACCAAAGTAGG
>JAPKYG010000057.1 GCA_026394435.1 Methanobacteriota archaeon
ACAATCACTTTTTTATAGTAATTGTTACCCATTGAGTCCATGTTGGCTGTCATTTTATTGCTGTTGTTGTACCAATACTCGATAGTAACATTTGACACTATGGAATCATCAGTGACCGTAACACCAAACGTATAACTATTGGGGAGATCTTCAAAGGAAGGTCCATAGCGATTAATCCGTATTACCGGTCGTCGCGTATCTGTAATTTTAACTTTTTTATTTTCTGTGACAGCATGATTCCCCCATTTATCGGTTGCATAGAAATGATAGGTGAGGTTTGCGATGCTATGTGCAAGTTTTACTGTCTTAACAAAATAGTTGCCATGGGAAATCGCCATCGTCGAATTGTTCAAGGTATTGCCATGACTCCAGACAACATAGACCTGAAGATCAGAAGCAACTGCATCTTTTGAAGTCACTGTGGCATTAAAGGTGAAATTCATAGAGGGTGCACCAGAAGTCGGAGAATTATCTTTTATGGTTGGTGGGTCCCCCGGGCGGATAGAAAACGTGCGATTCACCGAATGATTCCAATTTCGTGGGTCCTTTGTAATAATATAATAGGTGTAATTACCGGTAGGTGAAAATCGTTTATTGCAATAGTAGGTATTCCCTGTTTTATTTTGAGCAATGCTGAAATTATTTCGTTGTCCATTTGGATTTGTAATGTTCAGGTACACTTCCTTAATTTTTGTGTTATCGGTGATGGTCACTGAGATGTTGGTGTATTTGCCTAAGGTCTGTGAACTTGGAGATGCTTGGGGGGTTTCCATATGAGGTTTTATCGTATCCAGAAGTGGTCCATTATCAGTATTTGAAGCGTAGATGGTGTACAGACTATCTGCAATCCCGTCACCGTCATTATCATTTGCCCCTTCACTGATTTCATCGTAATCATCCCAATAGTTGCCACTGAGTTTAGTCCCTCCGATGATGTTAAGTCCATCTGTTTTCGTTATATTCCAGGAGTTACGACGTAAGCTTTTATCTGCAGCATTCACGGTATTGTCATGGAGATAGTTATTGTAAATAGAATTATCAATAGTAAAGAAATCAAGGTAGACGCCATATTGGCTGTTGTTGTTGATTTCATTGGAGTAGATATAATCGGCTGTAGAGTTATAGAGTCGGATTCCTGCAAGGGTGTTAAATCCAATGGAGTTACTGGAGATGGTGTTGTTGTCATCAGCGCTGAAATACATCCCATCTTTTTTATTGTAGGTGATGGTGTTCCTCTGTATTGTATTGCTAGAGCCAATGATCATGATGCCGTAATTTGTGTTTCTTCGAATCGTATTTCCGTTAGCAATTATTGCCCAGCTACAATTTTCCAAGACAAGCCCTGAGTCGTTATTTCTGTTGATCTGGTTATTGGATATCGTGGAATAGTCACTATAATCATTTAAATAAATGCCAGAGTGGTTGTTGTAAGAGCAGTTGTTGTTGACAATATAGTTATCATTGCAGGTGCTGTTGAGGAACACGCCGTTTGCGTCGTTGTATTGAATCACATTGTTGTAAATTTTATTCCCCCCAGAGGAATAAAGGTACAATCCATTCCCGTTTCCTTTGATTGTATTGTAACTGATGTTGGTGTTACTATCAGATTGATTCAACCGGATACCGTCACCGGTGTTCTCCTCAATGATGTTATCGTAGATAAGATGAACATTGGAGTTTTTAAGATACACTCCATGGTATCCATTGGAGATGATATTATCAGTAATAATAGATTTCTCTCCGTTAACTTGGATGTTGCTACCATCTCTAGTTGATCCGTTATTCGTGATAGTAAAATGACTGATATTAACATTGTTTGCGTTGACTGTAATGGTGGTATCAGTTCCATTTCCATTAATAATAGTGATACTACGATCTTCACCAAATAAATCGATTCGATGGTTGATAGTCAGATTTTCATAGTATGTTCCATTGTATACAAAGATTCTGTAACCGTCGGTCGCATCGTCGAGCGCATCTTGGATATGGGCGTAGATTTCCCCTGGTCCGACATAAAGTGTTGGCGGTGTATCTGCTTTACAATTCTCAAAAGGGACGAAAAAGCGTGCGCAGTTTGTAAAAAGGAACATGACAACTATCACTATAAGAAACTTTCTTAGTTTCATCCCATCCTGTTGCATATGTACTTGCATATGCATATCTGCTTATATCATAAAAATATTCCTATATAGATGATGGAGAAAACAGGTAATCTTAGCGTTCCCAGGTCATTCGTTTGTCAAGATACGTTGTCCAAAACAATCGTAGGTTCTCAGTAAGAAGATGGTTATGATCAATAATCATAAACCCTTTTCGAATCACAAGGTCAATATGTTTTCCTAGACTGAGTTGTTTTATCTGGTCTTCTAAAAGGTCTTGGATGTTGATGTAATCACGTTCTATTTCGACATATAATCGTTTGTTTTTTTCAAATGGTTTTTTTCTTGTTCGCGGGTTGTCGAACCATTTTTGTATGAATTCCTCTGCATTTTTTTTCAGCATGACTGGTGGTCCCGCATGCAGAACGATTTTCGATAGTGTTATTGTTTTTGGATGAAGAACAATATACACGTTTGCTTTCTCAATAGAAAATGTGGCATCAAGAATCGTGAATTCATACTGCTCGCAGAGCTCTCTAATTGATCGTACAGCTTTTCGTACCTGCGGGTAGAGGTTTTCAGGGATAATTTCTGGTTTTGGTAGTTTCACGCCGACGAACACGTTTGTTCCAATTACTTTCTTGATTTTCTCTAACGACCAGGGCTGGAGTTCGTTGGGAAAGAAGAAGGTGAGACACGGTTTCTTTGTATATTCCTTACATGCGGTAATGAATAGCTCAAATTTATCTTTTGAGAGCGCAGAAGCGACGTTTCTTTCAGAGTCCACTGGGTCGATGAAGGTTAACGGTGTCTCAAAAAGGAGAGGTGTCCCTTCTTCAAGAGCGAGTGTTTCTCCATGACGCCAGAATTGTACATTCTCAACCAGTTGTTGAAACGTTTTATATTTTATAATCATGATTTCGCAGAGGTATCCGGAGAATCCTTCGATTTCTGCTTCTGCACCATAGCAACCGATTCCTTTCAGGAATTGTTTGAAGAGTCTGACTTCTTTTTTCTGTGATTCGTTCAGATATTTTTTCACATATCTTGTGTGCAATGGTGTGCGATCGACTGCGGAAAGTTTCTGCGACGCGAACTCTATTTTATAGCAAGGAACAAGTTCGGTTTTATAACCCTGGAACACACCTCGGACATATGGGTGTTCAGCGAAGCATTCTTCTTGTTGTTCAAGAATTGCTCGTCCGATTGTTAGGCCTTTTTCTTGCAGTGTTTCTCGCGGAACCGTGGTGGGAAAGACAAGGAAAAGGTCGATATCAACAGAAGTTCGTATATAGGTGTCTTTTGCGGTGGAACCGACTAGTTCAACGGTGATTGGTATCTTGGTTTTTTTGATTTCTTTGGCGGCTTGTTCTTTGAGTGTTTCGATGACGCGCTCTATCTGTTTTTTTTCTGTTGCATCTGGCGTGATTCTTTTAAGCACGTTGGTCTCAATTGGTTCTGAACCAGGGATCATTCATGTCTCCTTTATGAATCGTTTGACAAGGTAGAATACCGCGAATGCAAGGAGTATCCCACCGATTACATCGGTTATCCAGTGGATAGCTAAATAGATAACTGAGCAGATCACACATATGGCGCAGAAATATGCAAGGTAGATGAATCTTTTGTTGTCGGTAAGGGAGACGGTTTTTGCGACGAGCAATGCCATTGCAACGTGGAGCGAGGGGAAACAATTGTTGTTTGTTGTAGTGGCGTAGAAGAACTGTTCAACACCAGGGATGACTGCATTTAGTGCTGAAGCTGATCCATAATAAATATAGACGTTTGTGACTGGGAGAAACAGATAAAATGGTAATGCAATCGCGTAGATAATCACCAGTGCATATGCAAATGTTTTCATTGCTTTTCTCTCATCAGCAATCAGGAAATAGAGTAGTGAAAACCAAAGGGTAAATGGGTACAGAACAATGTAAATGAAGACAAAAAAATACACGAACACCGGTGTCCAGTTTTGTGAAAACCAGTAGACGACCCCGTCTTCAATCATTTGAATCGTAGGTGTGAAGTTATTACCGACGAGTCTTGTTATAAACGAATCGATGATGTTTACTTCGAGAAGGTGAATAGAGACAACAACAATGATAAGAAGAAGATATACGGAATGATACGAGAAAATTTGTTTATAATCAGACCATGATGTTTTCCAGATTTTCTTTGAGACGAGGAACAACATACCAATAACAAACAGGAGGAGATTCAGCACCCCTATGAAAACAAACCAATAGTCTATGATTTCACCGCCATCTTATAGTTGTACCTCCCTGAGGGTTGTATAGATTGGTCCTTTTGGAGTGAGCTCGCTTTTTTTAAGTGTAATTGATTGTACCTTTTGAATAGTGAATTCCACTGCTTTGTAGTTTTCTATCACTTTGAGGAGTTGGTCTTTATTTCTTGCTGTTTTTACGCGGCCTACGGTTAAATGAGGAGAAAACCCTCTGTTTTCTTTTTTAAATCCGAGTGGTTCAAGTTTTTCATCAATAGCCCGTGCAATGGTTTCAATGTTGCCTTCATCAGTGATTCCAATCCATAAAACTTTCATATAGTTTTGATTGGGGAATACACCGGTTCCTTTGAGTGTGATGGGAAATGGTTTTATGGCAAGCACCGATTCTTTCATACTCTGTTCGATGGCATCGATATGATTTTCATCGGCGTCTCCAAGGAATTTTACCGTAATGTGGATGTTTTCTGGTTCAACAAGTTTAACATCAGCACCTGTTTTTGCTATCTCTTTTTCAAATGTTGTTATCTGCGGTGTGGCTTTGATATCGATTGCGATGAACCCTCGAAAGGTTGGCATAATATCCTCCGATTGGTATCAATAAATCATTTACCTCTTTAAAACAGTATTTCACCTCGAAAAGCCTGAACCGGTGTTCTTTTTTTCTATTGTTCCAGATCAATAGCGTATGTGTTCTGCGGATTTTCTACATGAATCATGTGAGCTTGTTGTTCTGACATGATGTTCTCTGCAAGCAGGTTTTTTGTAAGCTTGGGGACTGTTTTTGGCCCTAGCACAGCGCCTGGCCGTCGGAGGTCATCGATATAATCAGTCTCCATTAAAAACCGTGCACCTTTTTGTAATGCCTCAACAATATTCTTTTTAATTGCAAGAACAGATGGCATAAGACCAAAATTTTCATCAGATGTGATAAGCGGAGGAGCAAAATGTTTCACTATTTTTTCTGGGTTTAGACCAACTTTTCTACCAATTTCAACAAGCTCTTTGCATTGCATAGGTGTCGTACTTTCTGTGTGTAGGACAACGGGTACTCCAACGTCTTTTGCTTTCTGCATACCATAGAAAAGAATATCATTTGAATCTTGAAGAATTTGTTGATCGACAGGAAAATGTGGCCGTCCGATTTCACCAATGGCGATACATTTCCGCTCTTCACATAATACCGCTGCTTCATCCATCCCCTTTTTCATGATCGCGATTGCTATCTCTCTTCCGAATTTTTCTTGCAACGGGAGAATATCAACAGGATACGGACCGACAACAACAAACACACTGATTCCCACAGCAGCACGTATCTCCTCTGCCATTTGTAGCGTCTCCTGATAGCAAGATTTGTAGCTTTTCTCTTTCATTACAAGAACTGGCATTGGATATTGGCAGAGAATGAAATGGGTTCCACCAACATTTTGAAACTCTCGCACTGCATCAAGAAACCTACCGTCTCTCCGAAGGTGTAGATGATTATCAAACAAGATCACGTAACATACCTCAAAAAGATAATAAAAAAGAATGATATAAAAAGATAGAGTATGAATCAAGACTTATACTTCTGTCTCATTCTGAGCGTTTTTCTTTCCTGAGAATATCTCGAGAACATCGCGTGCGAGAATCCAGCCAATGTATCCCATGAAGAATGTGAAGAACCCTATAATGCTGTAAATGACGATATTTTTTAGTGACTCGGTTCCGTCTTGAATCATCACAATGGCCGTACCAGCAGCAAGATAGATAAAGATCAATAAAAAAATCCATTGTAACGCATTCATGGTGAAGTGAAGATTCATAAAAGGCCGTACCGTAATCGGCCCCTTTCTCCCAGATTTTTTTACACTTTTCCCCAAGGTTCGAGTTACTTCTTCAACCGTATATTGAATTGTTGGCGGAGGAAGCGGTATGGGTTTGGTTTCCTCCGTCTCTTGTTTTTTTATATTTTGTTTTACTCGGTGTCTTATATGAAATGTTGTCATGGGAAGCACCCGTAACGGTGCTTTTCTTGTTTTGAGATTTCGAGAGAGTCTTTTATTGCTGATTTTTCTTATTGACACCTTTCTTCCTCCTAATGAAGTTTATTGTTGAGTGATCCCAAAAAAGCAACTGCTGAGGACTATAAAAGCCTGTTTTGCAGCTACCTATGCATCTACAGGGCAGCTCATTATCCCTCCGCTATGCAGCTCTTTATGCACCTACATGCTCGATAAAGTATCCCCTTAATGTTCTTACGCATCTGCGATGATGCTGATGATATCCCCGTCTTTTAGCGGATGATCTGCACCGATAACGCGATGTGCGCGTGCATCGATTCCCCTGATGAAATGATCCCCTAGATCAGTGTGGACTTTATAGGCGAGGTCTTTTGCGGTTGAGCCTCGTGGGATTAAATGTGCATCAGGCAGCACCCGTCCTTCTTTGTCGGTGAGATGATGCTCGTCTTCAACAGGGTACACAACGATGAGATCAAGCATCCGTACTGCTTCGTCTATGCATCGCTGCACACCCGTCGACCCGTACTTTACGAGTACATGTGTTCTGATGTATTCCAATGCTTTGAGTTGTTTTTCGGTGATTTCTTCTTTTTTTAGTAACGTAAAATCATTACTGCCCGGTGTATATGCAATTATTCCTTTTTCTGCCGCGTTGCTGAGTGCAAGTTCACTTTCTGCACTGGCTGGAATAACTATGTATTTTGTCAGTTCGTTTCTTTTTTCCATGAGATTCTCTGGAGCTTTGTCACATTTGTTAAACGCGATGATGATCGGTTTGCTAATCGCGCGCACATAGTCTGTGAGTTTGAAAATCTCCTCGTCTCTCCACTGAGATGGTTTGGCAGTATTAAGATTGATTTTCCGTATGGCTCCTGTGATATGTTCTTCCTTTATTCCCAGTCCTGTGAGCTGCTCCGTGAGCATTTTTTCAATTTTTTTTCCTTCAAGTTCACATTTTCGTGCAATAATCTCCCAGCTTTTCTTAATGATGCCGAAGAGCCAATAATTGATTTCTTTTTCTAGAAATGCAACGTCTGAGAGTGGGTCATGGGCACCAACTTCGCAAGGATTTCCTTCTGCGTCAGTACTTCCTGATGCGTCTACGATATGAATAAGTGCGTGCGCTTGTCGTAAATCATCAAGGAACTTATTTCCCAATCCTTTTCCTTTATGGGCATCAGGTACTAATCCGGCAACATCGATTGCTTCGATAGGCACAAATCGTATTCCATTGAGACATCGTGAGTTTCGAGGTGTACATGTTACATGAATATCTCTGCAGGGGCATGGTTTGCGGATGTACATGACACCACGATTTGCTTCGATCGTGGTGAAAGGGTAGTTGGCAACCTCCGCATGGGCTTTGGTTGCGGCATTGAAAAATGTGGATTTCCCGACATTTGGTTTTCCAACAATACCGAGTTGCATTTTTTTCTACTCCAACATTTCTTTTACTTCATCAACAACATCGACATCGCTTTCAAAGCGTTTAACCTTTTCAGTGGCCTGTTCTTTTAGGACATCTTGAAATGAGATGCCTTTCTTTCCAAGGAGTGTTCCTTGTATTGATGCGGTTTTTGAAAGGAATATCTCTTCCCCAGAAACGTTCCCGAAAATCTCAACCTGTTCAGTGATATTGACCGTGCCTGTAGAGGTAATGTTTCCATGGATTTTTACCTTTTTTCCACAGAAGACGTTCCCAGTCGCCTTCAATGTGCCAAGGATCTCTGATTTCTCATCAACCGAGATGTTTCCTTTGATGTCGTAGTTTCCTGGTAGTTTACATTCTTTGCCGATTTGAAGACTCCCTTCCACTTTTGAATTTGATACACTGATAATGGAGTTATTAGGTAAAAAAAGGAATGATTCCGAAATAGGTATTGTTCCTCCTTCGTTTTGTTCAAGTTCTTCGAGTATGCGTTCGATTTCTTCACTTCGTCCCATTTTCAACAACTGCATAAGATATACAAAAATATATATAACAACTGGAACGGGGTTCCTTATATTAATCCACCCTTTCGCTTCAAACCCTTTTTCAATTTCGACACTATAACCAACATCCTAATCTCATTTGAGCGATAGTGTCCCTTTATTCTTCGCTTTCTCTCCCAAATAAACATTACCCCCGCTCTTGATATCTCCTCCAATCGTTGAAAAAATATCCACACGCACATCGTTTGTCGCCTCAAGATTTCCATCGATAATTGCGTGTTCTCCGACAAAGATTCGACCATCGGTGTTCAACCCGAATCGCAGGAGCGATCGATCGCCGATTACCACATCTCCTTTGGTTATAATCACTTGTTCCTCAAAATAGGTTTTATCTGGAATAACCAGCGTTTTTCTGTCAAAAGTCATTACTCAAGCGGTATTAACTAATGTATTATAAAGTAAACGGCGTTTCATTTCCCCGCAAAGAAAAAAATTGATATATGCAATGCGTATATGTCGATGAATCTGCAACGAGTACGCTCTATAGTGAACTCGTACTTAGGGAGTTTTGAACATGGCCACAAAACAAACAGAAGTGCAACTGGAACAAAATGAACAAGGCAAAGAGGAGTTACCTCCTATCGATAAATGGATCCAGGGCAATAAATTTAAAACAACTGAGGAAATCAAAGTCCCCGAAAGTCTCCTAGATCAGGTTATTGGACAAGATCAGTCCGTTGCTATTGTCAAGAAAGCAGCTGAACAGAAACGACATGTAATGTTAATCGGTGACCCTGGAACGGGGAAGTCCATGGTTGCTCGTGCCATGACCGAGTTTTTACCGAAAGGGGAACTTGAAGATATTATCGTCTATCCAAATAACGAGGATACAAATACCCCAACGATTCGTGTTGTTCCTGCGGGAAAGGCACATGAGATTATTAAGACGCAGCGAGAGGAAGCGAAACGAAAAGGGGAGCAGCAAAACAGTATGATTCTTGGCATTGTTTTGTTGATTGTGACGTTATCCCTCGTTGGGGCGATAGTCACCCAACATTTTGAATATGCGATTTTTGGTGTGATTGCAGCAGTTATGGTGTATTTAATTGTCGCAAGAGGCGGGTTTTCTCAGAGACGGGAACTGCATATGATTCCGAAGCTCCTGGTATCTCACGAGAAGAATGATGTACCCCCGTTTATTGATGCTACTGCTGCACATTCTGGTGCATTACTCGGTGACGTGCGGCATGACCCGTTTCAATCTGCTGGATTAGAAACCCCGCCGCATCAACTCGTGGAGGCTGGTGCGATCCACCGGGCACATAAAGGAGTGTTATATATTGATGAGATTAATACGTTAAGTTTACCCTCGCAGCAGCATCTGTTAACCGCGATTCAGGAGAAAAAATTTCAGATCACGGGGCAGTCAGAACGGAGTTTTGGTGCAATGGTAAAAACAGAACCGGCACCATGTGATTTCATCCTGGTTTGTGCGGGGAACCTTGATGCGTTAAATGGAATGCATCCTGCGTTGCGATCTCGTATTCGAGGATATGGATATGAAAGCTACCTGAACAGCGTGATGGATGATTCTCAGGAGAATCGGGAGAAACTGATTCGGTTTGTTGCTCAAGAAGTAAAGAAAGACGGGAAAATTTGTCATTTCGATAAAGAAGCGGTTGCGGAAGTCATCCATGAGGCACAGCGACGAGCAGGCCGAAAAGGGAAACTGTCATTACGATTACGAGAACTTGGTGGTTTGATCCGGGTTGCTGGGGATATTGCCTACGAGCGAGGAGATAAAATTATCACGCAGAAGCATGTAATTGAGGCAAAACATATCGCTCGGTCATTAGAACAACAGGTCGCGGATCGGGCATTGGAGTCACAGAAGAGCTATCGTTCCTTTAGAACCCTGGGTGTAGAAGTCGGTGTGGTGAACGGTCTTGCCGTGCATTCTGCTGATCCTTCAATGAGTGAGTTTTCGGGGTTGGTCTTGCCGATTGTTGCGGAAGTAACCCCTGCAGGATCACAATCTGAGGGAAAGGTGATTGCAACCGGCAAACTTGGGGATATTGCAAAAGAATCAGTACAGAACATCTCTGCGATTATCAAAAAATATATGGGCAGGGATATCTCCAAACATGACATTCATATTCAGTTTATTGGCACGTATGAGGGCGTTGAGGGTGACTCTGCGAGTATTTCTCTGATTACCGCGGTGATTTCCGCAATGGAGAATGTTCCGGTGCGACAGGATGTCGCAATGACTGGCTCAATTAGCATCCGAGGGAACGTGCTTCCGATTGGCGGTGTAACAGCAAAAATCGAGGCAGCTGCTGAGGCTGGATTGAAGACTGTGCTTATCCCGAAGGCGAATATGAATGATGTGCTTATTGAGGATAAATATAAAACATTAATTGAAATCATCCCGGTCGAGACATTAACCGATGTTCTGCAAACAGCATTAGTCGGTGAAGGAAAAGAGGAGCTGTTGCGGAAATTAAAGGAGATGCGACCTCCGAAAATCATTGGTAAAGTGGAACTGGAGTCAGAGCGGAAGATGCAAACTCCTCTTAAATCTGAAGAAGGAAAAAATTAAAAAAAAAACAGATTATTTGTAAAAGTAAAAGAAAAAGTAAAAATCTTCCTTCGTGGTTCGTTGGTTTGATATGAAGGCGTTATTTATCGGGCGTTTTCAACCCTTCCATCTGGGGCATTTATTGTTGTTACAACGACTGAGTACGCAGCATGAGGAGATCATCATCGGTGTCGGGTCTTCACAATACTGTGACACCTGTGATAACCCGTTTTCTGAAGTGGAACGAAAACAGATGATCACGCAATCATTAGATGCAGTGGGAATTCATAAGTATCGAATTGTTACAATTCCTGATATTCACGATCCACCTCGATGGGTTGATCACGTCTGCTCCATTGTCTCAGATTTTGATGTTATCATTGCGAATAATCCATTTACGAGAAAATTGTTTTCCGAAAAAGGGTATGTGGTAAAGGGAACAGCATTTTTTGATCGAAAACGATATTCTGGAAAAGAGATACGCAGACGAATAATTCAGGATGAACCATGGGGTGAATTAGTTCCCGAAGTCGTGTTTAAAATTATCAACAATATCGATGGCGTTAAGCGTGTAAAAAGTTTGTCACATTGATTTTATTAAAAATTAATTTTTTGATAACAACTGTACAGATATATTTATATAAAAAAAGAAACACCGTATCATTATGACTGGTGTAGGTGAGGTTGTGATTCATAAAATTCGTATTTATCTTGAACTTCTCAGGCCGTTTACCCTGCTAGCTCCCCTAATCGTCTCCAGTAGTGTCATGATTGCTAGTCTTGTGAATTCTGGAACTACCAATCTTTCTTTTGTTTCCCTTCTTTGGACTATTCTATCTGCAAGCTTTTGTTTCGCATTGCTCAACGGTGCCTCCAATGTATTAAATCAGGCAACTGATTGGAAAGAAGACGCTCTCTCGAAACCGTATCGTCCAATTCCAAAAGGGATCATCACACCTAAGGAGGCCTATAAGGTCTCCTTTTTCTTGTATACGGTCGCGCTTCTTCTCTCCCTCGCTGTAAATATTCTCTTCAGTTTCTTTATTTTCCTCATCGCGTTTTTCTCTATTACGTATTCCCTACCGCCACGCATTAAAAAATTCCTTTTTCTTAATCAACTATGGGTCGCCCTCCCACGAGGTTTCTTTGGTATTGTTGGTTCCTGGAGTGTTTTTGGGAATCCTTTTGAGCCACTTCCGCTAGCTATAGGATGCGTTGCTGCTCTGTTTCTTTTCGGAGGAACTGCAACAAAAGATATTTTGGATGCAGAGGCAGATCGAACCGTTGGAACTAAAACCCTGGTGAATGTCTTTGGAGTGAAAACAGCCGCATTTTTCTCGCTTGTTTTCATGACAGGTGCGTTTGGTTTGATTATTCCACTGGTGTATTTTCATATCATTCATTATACTCTTCTTCCCCTTGTGTTTCTTGGTATTTTAAGTGTTCTTATCGGATGGTTGATGTTTCATAAACATAAAAATACAAAATGTGAAAACACATCAGCCTGGACGTTGATGTATGCAACATATTTTATCTTTGCACTCAGTTTCGCGGTGATAACAATTTCTTTTTCTGCATAATCCTGGTTCTAATATCTAATAATAAGGCTATGACTGCAACAATTACTGCAATGAAGATAAAATAAAACCCTGTACTAAATCCCCAGCTGGACTGCATAATTACTTCTTCTGATTCAATTGAAATAGCAAGTGCACCTTCGCCTTGGACAGCACCAATGCTTGTTTCAGTTAATTTTGTTGTCCCAAAATAAAACGATGATAGCAAGATACATAGAAGAACAACTCCAGCGATGCTTAACAGGAGTGCATATTGTTTTTTCTTTATTTTTTTCAACAGGATCGCAAGGCTCAGGCTCAGACAGGCAAGTGATGCAAGCGGGACTATTGCTCCGAGAAACATAAGGAACATATCAGGCATTTCCGCGATATTAAGCGATGTTTCTCCATAGTACTTTCTTGTTTCAATCATTACTCCAGGGTTTACATACATTGCCGTGGTTTTTTCTGCTGGGGGTATCGTACTTGAGCCAATGAACATCCACCAGGGCTGGAAAAACGATAGGATAACAAGTAGGATAGCAAGACATTTTAGCAGAGACGGAAGTGAGAATCTTTTTAGTAATGTCAGCACAACAAGGAACCCAAACAACACAAGCAACAGTACAGTAAGAACAACTGGGAGAAATGAATCAAGTGTCGTTACAAATGTAAGGTGTTTATTATTGGTTAGCTCAACTTGTTTTACTCCTATAAGTTCGTCTTTTATATATGCCTTGATGGTATATTGGGCTGGAGGCAGGGAGACTGTATTCTCCTTTGTTTCAACTACGGTTTGGTTATTGCGAGAGATCCTGAATTTGATATCGTTGTCCATAAGAGTGTTCCCTTTAGAATCGAATAAATCAATCGTCAGATCAAAGACAGCAGAAAATTTTATTTGAATAATATTTCTTGAATCAGGAACCGTTACATGAACATCGTCAACAAAATCCCCATAACTAATTTGGAGGTTGTAATCCCCTGCAAGAATCCCTTCGAATGAGAACAGTCCTTTACCGTTCTCTTCAGGGGTTAGTTGAATGGTTCTGTTATTTTTGGTTGTTACAAGCATTGGTGTAATTTCAACACCGGGTGGGAAATCAAGAGTATCGGTTACGATGACACTGAAGTTATAGAGTTCAAGGTTGACTTGTTCATTCAATTTTTTAATGGTTTTTTGTAGTTCCTTATCATAGATAACAAAATCTTTATACTCTGCTCGCAGTGTATAGGGGTCTCCTATATTGTATGGAGCTTTAACAATTAATTCCCCGTTTTTTTGTGTAATATTTTCATCGTAGAGTATTCCATCTTTATTCGTCAACCAGCCATGGATTCCTGGTATCCCGCGTCCATGTTGATCAAGAAATGTGAATTTTATTGTTCGTTCCCATGTACAAAACACGGTCACCTTCGTATTCTTATCTAAATGAAGAATCGTTGACCCAGTGAAAACCTTCGTTGCATTTCCCCGTTTCAAATAGACATTAATAAGGTAATCACCTTCCAAGATGCCCGAGAACGTTTTTGATGCTCTGATAAAAAGTGACCGATTTGCAGCTCCGGCAGTGATTAAATGTCCTTCATGATACAGTTCAATCCACATCAAAGGAAACGCATGGCCAGTTAGATTCGACAACCATGGATGGGAAAAATGTGTACCACCAAAACGGGTGATGATAGTTACATTATACCGTTTTTGTTCTCTTTCAAATGGAATATTGTCAGACTGTTGACGTGCTTTAACAAGAGTTTGATACAGGTATGATTCTTTCTGGACAGCGGTATACCCTCCGGTATCTGATGCGAAGACTTCTGCATCAAACTGAACCGTAAGGTCAGATGGTATCATCACATCGTGACTATAGCCGGGTTCATATGAATGCCTTCCAAAATTTATTGAAGCGTAATCTACCTCAGTTCCTAAAAAATTAAAGTACTCTTTTTCTGCGACTTTTAACTGGATACCATCACGTTCATCAGTCCCTGATGTAACAATGCCTTCGTTTGAAGCAAAAAGAACAGCACTTGCTTTCCCTTCTTTTCCCTCCCCGTAACAGAGCCATGCTTCTTTTCCAAGGTCTGCATCATTTTTAAATGAAATAATCCATTCTCGATCTTTCGTGGCAGGATTCTGGTTCATCTGGTATTCTTCGATTTTATCGGTCTCGCTATAGAAATTAAGATAGGGGTAGATTTCTCCAAAGTTAAGGGATTCGACACTGGCGCTGCGGGCTTTTAATGAAATAATCGAACCGAATCGTCCATCTAGATTATCGATCCCTTCAACAGTCGTATCTTTCAACATCTTATGTTGAACGTGGACATTTAATCGTTTTTCATCAGCTGGATAATAATAGTAGGAATACAGCACAGTCGTCTGTATGTCTTTCTTTTTTGATTCAGTGATGATACCAAATTTTACCATTAAGTTGCCATCAACCAAGATTTTTTTATCAACAAAAACCTGATCGGAGGAACTTTCATCTTTTTCTTTACTTCCATAGTAATACGAAAATGCGAATGATACGATTTGATCGGAGCCAAGAAGATCAAAGTTCTTGACGTCTTTCTTTTGTTTAACG
>JAPKYG010000083.1 GCA_026394435.1 Methanobacteriota archaeon
AAGCACCCACATTAGTTTGACATAGGCGGTTTCAGGCAGCATATCCTCACCTGAGATAACGCCTGCTTTGATAAGGTCTCGTCCTGCGGAATACACTCGCATGTTGACTCGTCCGAACAGACACTGGGATGTCATGATGATGATTGAGCCGTTTTTGATAAGCTTGGTGATCCGTGGGAGGAGTTTTACTGATATATGCCCTAGACCGGTCCCTGCTAACACAAGGCCTTTTTTCTCTGGGATGTCCGCTGGTTTCATCCCTGGATAGAAATAAAGTATCGCGACGTCTTCCTCCATGTTGGTATCGGTTGTCACCGGTCCTGATGTCTTCTTCCGATATGGAGCGTCTAGTGTGATGACACCGTTTTCTACTTTTCCCAGTGGAAGGTCGTTGACGGTTTGAAACGCGTCTCGTCTGGATGTATGGAATTTTCGAACTTTGGTACCTCGATGAATAGTTGAGAAGGTATCAGAGATTTCCCCATGCATCACGACGACAACTTCTCCGATATCTGCGGTTGCGGCAACGGTTGCTGCAGCGATGAGATTCTGCGCTGCGTCCGAGGATGGCCGGTCACTGGATCGTTGCGCTCCGACAAGCACCACTGGTCCTGTGAGATTCTTCAGAAGAAATGATAATGCTGCTGCCGTGTATCCGAGCGTATCTGTTCCATGAGGGATTACCACGCCAGCTGCACCGTTGTTGAGTTCTTTGGCGATGATCTCCGCGAGGGCTTGCCAGTGGGAAACCTCGATGTTTTCGCTAAGCATCTGGTAGGCGACCTGTGATTTCACATTACAGAGATCAAAGATTTCAGGGACTGAGAACGCGAGTTCCTCTGCCGATGAGGCAGGATGGACCGCACCGGTCCGATAATCGACGTAACAGGCGATCGTTCCCCCGGTCCCGATGATGGAAATGGTTGGTTTTTTTTGATCATAGGGAATCTTTTTAATTTGTTTTTCCGTGGTTTTTTGTTTCTGTACAAGCATAATTTCAGTTTTTTTATCGACCGCAATACCGATGTTATACCCTGTTTTGAGTTTTATCGTAATAATATCGTCATCGCTGAATTCATGGTGTGGCATAAGCACTCCTTCATGCTGCTCGTCGTTTCGTATGATTCGAATAATGTCTCCGATGTCTGCGTTGGCTATCTTGAGTTTTTCCTCGATGTCTTTTTTTCTTGGCATGCTGTTCTTGTGTAGTATCTGTTTGGTTTTTATAGAATTATCCTCTTTTGCATCAGAACTGTTTTATGGGAGAAACAATTTCGGTGCTTGTATGCGAGTTGCATTAAAGTTCACCTATGATGGAAAACATTTTTCCGGGTATGCACGGCAACCTGGTCAACGAACCATTGAACAAGAGCTTTTAGATCTGTTGATTGAACGAAAAATTATCGCTAGTGCGAATACCTCTTGTTTTCGTACCGCGAGTCGTACTGATCGCGGTGTGTCTGCCTTGGGCAATGTGTGTGCATTTGATACTGCTTGTTCCAAAGAAAAGATTGTTAGCCAGTTGACAAGGGATACATCAGATGTGTTCATCTATGGGGTGCAATCGGTTGAGCTTGGTTTTTATCCACGTCATGCAAAAAGAAGGGAATACCGGTATTATTTGATGAGAAACGATCTTGATGTTGATGCAGTGTTTTCTGCTGTTGGGTTATTTACCGGTGAGCATAACTTTCAGAATTTCGCGCGGGTTGAACCGTTGAAAAACCCGGTTCGAACAATTGACAACATCGTTATCGTTGAGAAACAGGATTTTTTAGTTCTTGATTTTTATGCACAGACATTTCTTTGGAACCAGATTCGTCGTGATTTTTGAAAACAGGATTGTCGCTTCGTTATGATGATTCTTTATTAATTAACAGATTATCACTGTATATTCTTTATGTAATCACTTCAAGAGCTTTTTCCTGTTGTGCTGCTAAGACCTCATTCATTTTCAGATAGGTCATGTCCATGTCTTTTTTCTTCGTCCACGTCTCTTCGAGTGGTGTGAGTGTCGCTGTATTATTGACCATGCCAACCATTTTATCGTTTTCATTGTTCATGACCGCAAGGACCGATTCGTATCCTAATCTGCTAGCAAGCACCCGGTCAAACGCAGAAGGGTCTCCTCCCCGTTGTACATGACCAAGCACGCTGACCTTAATATCCCAGTCAATGACTTTTTCTATGTTTGATTTTATCTCCAATGCTCCACCCGCAGCTTCTCCTTCAGCGACGACAATGATACTGCTTTTTTTTCCTGCTTTGTGTTGTGCATTCAGTTTCGCGGTGAGTTTCTGCATCTCCATGGGGGCCTCTGGGATAAGAATGTCTTCAGCACCACCACCAATACCGGTATATAAGGCGATGTATCCTGATGTCCGCCCCATGACCTCGATAATAAAGAGTCGTGAGTGTGATGAGGCGGTGTCCCGTATCTTATCTATTGCCTCAAGTGCCGTGTTGACCGCGGTGTCAAAACCAATGGTAAAATCAGTCCCGTATAAATCGTTATCAATCGTTCCTGGTATCCCGATGCCTTGGATGGGGAACTCTTGGATGAGCTGATGAAGCCCGCGGAACGACCCGTCTCCTCCGATGACGATGATGCTATCGATGCCAAAGCGTTTTATGTTTTTGAATGCTTTTTCTCGACCTTCTTTCGTGAGAAACTCGTTGCTACGTGCAGTTTGCAGGACGGTTCCGCCGTCCTTGATGATGTTGCTGACGGAATACCGGTTGAGCTGTTCAATGTCACCCTCGATCATTCCTTGATACCCGCGGTTGATCCCAAACAGCGTGTTTCCATGATAAATCCCGGTTCGTACGACCGCGCGTATCGCTGCATTCATCCCAGGAGCATCACCACCGCTGGTCAGTACTCCAATGTATTTTCCCTGACTCATCCTATCACCTCTCTGCCATACTGAAATCATTTCTGCCATTTAAAACATTCCGGGTAAAAAAGGTTTGGTGTCGTATGATTTGTTGTCTTGTCATCAAACGTGCTTCAACCTAAATATTTATTATGAATGAACTGTTCTTGTGTTGCTCGTGCAGGGGTAGCCAAGCCTGGTCTACGGCGACAGACTCAAGATCTGTTCCTGCAGAGGTTCGGGGGTTCAAATCCCTTCCCCTGCACTTTTTTTAATGTACAGGAAATTTGGGAAATCATAGGGGTTTTTAAGGAGGATTGATTTGTCGTTTCCTGCAATGAACTGGATTTTTTTACACATCTCGGTAAAGAGCGCAACGTTTTTTTTTGGTAATGAACATCTGAACGGTTTTTTTGTTGAGAAGAAATCCGTATTCCTCTGCGAACTCTGCTGTTACTTTCAATCGGTCAATTCCTCTATCCTGCAGGCCTTTTTCTTTAAATAACTCAGTCAGATGCTGCTTTGCTTGTTCTTCTTTTTTCAAGTGGTGATTCAAAAGAAGCTCGTTGTAGTTGATTAGATGATACGCAGTGACAGCATTGAAGTTCCCTGTTTTGGTAAGCATCTTGTACAGGATACTGGTTCCTGAACGGAGCAACCCTAAGATAAAAACTGGTTGGAACGTAACCCGTTGGAGTTCTTGATGAATTCTTTATCCGGGATGATTCCCATGTCTTTTCCTTACCACATGATATACCCAAGTTCTTCTATTGTATGCAACACCTTCTTGACGCTCTCTTCAAGAGACTCTGTATCGGTATTCAGGATAAGCTCTGGATGCTCGGGTTCTTCATACGGGTCGTCAACACCGGTGAAATGCTTGATTTTTCCTTCAAGCGCTTTTCGATACATACCTTTGACGTCACGTTTAATGCAGATCTCCACGGGGCATCGAACATAGACTTCCACGAATCTTTCAATTTCCTTTCGTGCTTTCCTTCGTTGCTCTCTATAAGGCGAGACAAAGGTTGCGAGCACCACAACGTTATTTCGTGTGAGCATTTTCGCAACAAACGTGATACGTCTGATGTTTTCATCTCTATCTTTTTTTGAGAACCCAAGATCACTAGTAAGACCCTGGCGGACGACATCCCCGTCGAGTCGTTCAACCGTGTAATCCTTCTTTTTTAAAAATGTTGCAACCTGGTCTGCGATGGTTGTTTTCCCGCAGCAGGGGATCCCAGTAAACCAGACGGTGAAACCCTGGTGTTTTTTCATAGATATTATTCCTTCTTTTTCTTTTCAGTAACTTTGGTGGAGGGTTCTCGTATCATCCCTGCGCCAACGGTCTCATTGGTTGCTTCATCGATGAGGATTATGCTGCCGGTGGCTCGATTATGCTGGTAACTATCATAGAACAATGGTTGCGCAGTTCGCATCGTGATACGTCCGATGTCGTTGAGTCCCAGTTGTGTAGCCTCGGGTATCCGATGTAAGGTGTTGATGTCGATTTTGTATTGGATTTCTTTGACAATCCCTTTTGTTTCTCTGGTGGTGTGGCGTATGATGTACCTGGTTCCGGAGGTTAATGGTTTTGTGTTCATCCAGCAGACCATGAAATCAATGTTCTGGCCGATAAGTGGCGTGTTATGCTCACGAACAAGCATGTCCCCACGGCTGATATCAAGATCGTCTTTGAGTTGCACAACCACAGACATCGGGGGAAATGCTTCATTGATTTCTCCTTGTGGGGTCTCAATCGACTTGATTGTGGTAGTAAACCCAGAGGGGAGTACAGTGACCCGGTCCCCTGGTTTGAAGATCCCGCTTGCGATTTTTCCGGCATACCCTCGGTAATCATGATGTTTGTCGGATCGCGGTCGGATCACATATTGGACTGGGAACCGGCAGTCAACAAGGTTTTCGTCACTGCCGATGTGGACGTCTTCAAGATGGTACAGCAAAGTAGGGCCATGGTACCAATTCATCTGATTTGATGCATGGACCACGTTATCACCCTTTAATGCGCTGATAGGAATAAACGTGATATCAGGGACTATGAGCTTTGAGATGAAATCCTCTATTTCATTTTTAATGGTGTCGTAGATCTCTTGTTTGTAGCTGACGAGGTCCATCTTGTTAATGCAGACGACAAAATGTGGGATCTGCAGAAGCGAGGCGATGAATATATGGCGATGGGTTTGTTCAGTAACCCCGTTACGTGCGTCCACAAGGATTAATGCAAGATTCGCGGTTGATGCCCCTGTGACCATGTTGCGTGTGTACTGGATGTGCCCTGGGGTATCTGCAATGATGAATTTTCTGACCGGGGTTGCAAAGTATCGATATGCGACATCTATGGTAATCCCTTGTTCACGCTCTGCCCGTAGACCGTCGGTGAGCAGTGCGAGGTTGAGCTCTTCGCCGCGTTGCTGGCTCAGTCGCTCTAGGTTTTCCAACTGATCTTGAAAGAGGGTTTTACTGTCATACAGGAGCCGGCCGATAAGGGTGCTTTTCCCATCATCCACGCTTCCTGCGGTGGTGAAACGGAGCAAATCCATGTCGAGATAACTTTTTTGTTCCATGTTAGAAGTATCCCTCCTTTTTCCGGTCCTCGAGCGCGTTTTCCGATCGTCGGTCATCTGCTCTAGTGCCTCGCTCCGAGATACGGTAGGTTGCGACCTCTTGGACGATCTCTTCTAAAGTTCGAGCATTTGATTGTATTGCTCCCGTACAGGTCATGTCTCCAACGGTGCGGAACCGTACGGTCATGGATTGGGCTGTTTTCTTTTCAGCGGCATCAAGATGCAGATAGTCAGAGTACGCGTAGATAACACCGTCTCGGATGATACAATCACGTGTGTGAGAGAAATAAATCAAGGGAATCTGAATTCGTTCTTTGAGGATGTATTGCCAGATGTCCAGTTCTGTCCAGTTGCTTAATGGAAAGACTCGGAAATGTTCTCCGATATGTTTTCGTCCGTTGTAAACGTCCCAGAGCTCTGGACGCTGGTTTTTTGGGTCCCATTGTCCGAAGTCGTTTCGATGAGAGAAGAATCGTTCTTTGGCCCGAGATTTTTCTTCGTCCCTTCGTCCACCTCCGATAGCTGCATCGAATTTATATTCATGGATAGCGTCAAGGAGTGTGATAGATTGAAGATAATTCCGGCTCGCGTGTTTCCCTGTTTCTTCTTTGACGCGTCCGGTGTCAATGGATCTTTGAACTGAGCTAACGAGTAATCGGATATCAAGGTATTTTGCAAACGTATCTCTGAAGATGAGTACTTCAGGAAAATTATGTCCGGTATCAATATGGAGAAATGGAAATGGGATTTTCGCTGGGGAGAATGCTTTTCGGGAGAGATGTCCAAGCACAATAGAGTCTTTTCCACCGGAGAAAAGCAACACCGGTCGTTCGAATTGTGCTGCGACTTCACGGATGACGTAGATTGATTCTGCTTCAAGTTTCTGCAGGTGATTGAGGTTATATCGTTTCATAGGAGGGATATCTTTATACGGCAAACGTTCAAAAACTTTACCAAAATAAAAAACGCCCAAAAATCATATTAATAACGTAGGTGCTCATCAAGCAGAGTTATGTCTACTATCACTGTTGTTCCCAAGAGTGACTCTCTTGTATTTTCACCAGAGAGAATCCAGGAGTTTCAAAAAAAAGTATTTTCTTTTTATCAAAAAAATAAACGCGAGTTACCCTGGAGGAAGACGACTGATCCCTACAAGATTCTCCTCTCTGAACTTATGTTGCAGCAAACACAGGTAAATCGAGTTATCCTGTATTATGACAAATGGATTGCCAGATGGCCAGCCATTGACGCTCTTGCGTCAGCGACGCGAGCTGAGGTTTTACAAGAATGGATGGGTCTGGGATATAACACCCGGGCGATAAATCTGCATAAAGCCGCACGAAAAATTGTTACTGAGTTTGACAATGATGTGTTGGAGGCGATGAAACAGTATACAGAAATTCCTGGCGTAGGGAGATACACCTCACAAGCAGTAAAAATCTTTTCAACAAATGCTGATCTTGTCACGGTTGATACAAACATCCGACGAATATTCATTAAAGAATTTCATCTTCCTGATAAGGTTTCTGATAAAGAACTCTGGGGGCTTGCTGAGCAATGCCTCCCGAAAGGACGGAGTCGTGAATGGCATAACGCCTTAATGGATTACGGCGCACTTCATCTGACTGCACAGAAGACCGGGATTAAACCAAAAACACAACAATCACGGTTTGAAGGTTCAGACCGGCAGATTCGAGCAAGGATTTTACGTTATTTACTAAAGGAGACAATGTCGTTGTCAGAGTTGGAAAAAACATTTGGGATAGAACAGATGCGGCTGAGACGAATTCTTGATAAGATGGTTACTGAAAAAATTATTGTGAATAAAAACAATTCGTACCAATTGAACGAATAATCTTTTTTTTCTCATTACTGTTGTTATAGAACTTTCTAAGTATGGTAACAGAAGAAGAAAATATAATGCAAGAGGTTACAAAGATAGCACATTATTTTGGAAGTTGAGAGTGCGTGTGTTTTTAGGTGATGAAGCGCGACGTAATTTACGTTTTGATTTTATGATAATTCTTATATAGGCGCAGCTGTCTTTCAGGTTTTGTTGGTTGTCACAAAAGGTTCGTTGTTGTGGCGGGAGAGATTATAGTAAAATATATTATAAAAAAGTTAGAGTACTATAGATCCTGAAGGTGGAGAGAGAACTATGAATATTACAAAGGAAAAAGGAAGCAAGTGGTTGTCAATCCTAGTAACTCTCATGATGTTGCTTGCAACATTTTCAATGTTGTTGATCACAACAACCCCTGTGGTTTTTGCAAATATTACCAATCCAACGGTCAGTGTGTACCCGACTACTGCTGGAATTGTCGATGCTGAATATACCATAACCTTCCATGTTGGCTCGGGAGGAGCGCTGAGACGTGGTTTTAGCTCCATCTCTATTGTTTTCCCTGTGGATGCAGCAGTAGCTGCAGGAAGTATTCCTGGAACGGTGAATGATGTGGCTATCTCGGGTTTTGGTACTCCAACTTCAAGAAACGTTCAAATCATTACTCCTGTTAATGTGAGCAATAATGAAGAGGTTGTGGTAGTTCTTACAGCTGGTATAACCAACCCAACCACCGCTAATGATTACAATCTAACCGTCTGGACGAGTGCTGAGGGGATCAATGTTAAATCTGAAAACTTCACCATTACAGGTGCTGCGCATTCGATGAATGTTACCGTGCAGCCGACCGAGACGGTTGCAGGGATAGAAATTGCTCCAGCTCCTGCAGTGACAGTAGTGGATGCGTTGGATAATCCTGTAGAGGGAGTTGAAGTAACTGTTTCTGAAGCAGATGATTATATCTTTGATGACGGTACTTTGACTCAAACTACAGATCCTGATGGGATAGCGGTGTTTGATGATCTGGTGATTAATACTGCGTATATAGGGTATCAACTGTCTTTTGCTGCCAATGCTCTTGGTGTAGATAATGTTACGTCTAATATTTTCAACGTAACTGCTGCTGTTACAACTGCATTGACGATAGAAGTCCAGCCGTCAACTGCTGTTGCTGGTGTGGTTATTGCTCCGGCTGTTCAGGTGAAGGCGGTGGATTCGTTTGGTAATGGTGTTGCTGGTTTGTCGATTGCTGCTTCTTTGAAAACTGGTAATGGGGTTCTTTCTGGTACTACGACGCGGGGGACGAATGCGACTGGGGTTGCTACTTTTAATGATTTGTCGATTGATTTGATTGGTGTGGATAAGGTGTTGAATTTTACGTCTGGGTCTTTGTATGTTACTTCTAATGCCTTTGCTATTCAAGCTGCTTCAGTTGCGGTTCTTACGGTTGAGGTTCAGCCATCTGTTGCTGTTGCTGGTGTAGTTATTGCTCCTTCGGTTCAGGTGAAGACGGTGGATTCATTTGGTAATATCATAACAGGTTTGCAAATCAATGTAACGTTGCAGACAGGAACTGGTGTTTTATCAGGTGATGTTGATAAGTTGACCGCTGTGGGTACAGGTATTGCTACCTTTGATGATCTATCGATTAATTTGATCGGCGTGAATAAGGTCCTGCGGTTTACTTCTGGAGCGGTTCATGTTGACTCTGCAATTTTCACGATAATCACGATCTCCGCATCAAGCTACGCGGTCATGGATGCAGACTATAATGGAAACACGTACACCTACATTGACGTTTACTTTAACACAAATGTAGACAATTCAACGATCCAAACAACAGATTTTAATCTCAGTATACCTGGCGTGACAGTAACTTCATTTTATAATGACGGAAACACCCATCTCGTCACCCTAAAACTGAGCGATAAATTAACTGGTGGCGGTCCCACGATTACTATTGCTGAAGGTGAAATCGACGACCTCCTCGGCAATCCAATTCCATCTGCGACACTGACCATTAACACCTATAGAATCAACTTAAGCGACGGATGGAATATGTTCTCTCTGCCTGCGGACGTCTCAAATATCGGTATCCCAACACTCCTCACCTCCATCTGGTCAAATGCGGATAGAACCACAAACATCCTCTGTTACAACGCGAGTGCAAACACCTGGAAATACTACTCGGTAAAAACACAAAGCGGTACGCTCACTGCGATAGAGCCAGGAAAAGCATATTGGATCCATATGAACGCATCAGACACACTGATAGGGAACTACTCAACCGTTCTGCATGGAACAAACCCGCCGCCTATTGTTGAACTCACAGGACATCGCTGGAACATGATAGGAACCTGGGCGACCTACAACCAGACCGCAAACCGAAATGGTGGACTGAGCTCGTTGTTTGACGTATTGAATGATACCAGTGAAATCCTCTACAAGTACACAAGATCTGGTGGATTCATCCCCATTTACGGAAACAGCACGACAAAGATGCAACCAGGAGATGGTTTCTGGCTCTACCTACGAACACCGAACAATGGGTACTACACCCTTGCAGAACCCTAAACAGCTCTTTCCTTTCTCTTTCTACAAGGAAGGTTTTAAAACAATCTGAGGAAAAAAATCATGAATACACAGAACACACACAAAAAAATAATAGTGACATTTATCCTCCTGCAGGTTCTTCTTACATATTCCTTTATCGTTTCCTCAGATAACCCACCAACTCTACCCCATCGTTTCTATGGGACAGCAAAAAACCTTGCTGCCCATAACGTAGCAGATGGGCTCGTTATACGAGCACAAATAATTGATCTTGATAATCGCACCACACAAAACTTTACAACAACAGTCAGTAGCGGTGCATATGACTTTGATACACAAATCCAAAGCGAAGGAGGAGACACTGGAGATATCATTTATTTTTACATCAATAATGTTAACACCACGCAAAGCGCGACATTCATACCAGGGGGAAACACGGAACTCAATCTTATCTATCCTCTTCATGATCAAACAGGTGGAGGAAGCGAAGAAGGTGGAGTCGGTCCCGCTCCTGGCGGAACAAACAATACACCTCCAACCGCTCACGCAGGCGGCTCTTACGCCGGATATGTAAATGCCAGTATCACCTTTAATGGATCGAAGAGCAAGGATTCTGATGGTAGTATCATTGGATATCGCTGGGATTTTACTAACGACGGTACCTACGACACAGATTTTTTACCCATTCCAACAACAATCTATACCTACACACGCGTAGGTCACTACACCGTGAAACTCCAGGTAAAAGACAACGACAATGCAACAGGCAATGCTACCGCGAACGTCACTATCAAACCGCTTCCTATCATCTACGCATCAACCGAAGCGATGAACGTGATTCAGATAACCTTCGATCTCCAATTCACACAACCATTCTACGCAACCGATACCAATGGTGATGGCATCATTGACACCTTTACCGACCCGAATCACCTGCTTACTTTTGTTCTCTTTGTAAATATTAGTGGAAACGCATCCTTCCTCCTCTCAACAGGAAACGATATGATCCCGGAATTATTCTGGGATACCAACGCGAATAAAACGGTGCTTCTCACCTTTATTTCTGTTCTATTGACAGAAACCTGGATTGATCCAGAAGCACAAGAAATCCTTATTGTCGCCAATGTCGAAAAATCAGGGTGGGTCTATATCAAGATAATCGACCCCTATCCCCCTGACAAATACCCGAATTTCACTTTTACCGTTAAAACAACAAATGATCGAATCATTTCATCGAACATTATCTGGCGTGAAAACGGAAACATCTACATCCTTGACGATCCCTCAGTACAATATATCTTAATCTATGGGTATACCA
>JAPKYG010000071.1 GCA_026394435.1 Methanobacteriota archaeon
TGAAAGAATCACGGAGGACGATGATAGCATTTTCAATCTCTTGTGTTACCTTTGAGTATGTTTTCAATGGTCGTTGTGAACGGCTTCTGTAACTGTCTTTTCCAGGATGGTATGCTCGCTTCCTCCATTTCCATACCACCCATCGACTGACACCGAAGATAGCAGCGATGTCTTTGATTTTGTATCCTTTTTTGTAAGCTTTAACAATACGTCTTCGTATTTCAGGTGTAAGTGATCCCATCCCTCTTCATCCCAAGATCAGGGATGTGGTCACTTCATTGTTAATGTTTTTTACAAAAATGTTGGCGATGTCACTTTACTTTACACTTCTTTTAAAACCCGTGCTCCTCCCTCATCAACTGTACAACAAAAAACCTTTCCAAATACCGAGAGGGTCTTACAAAGCATGGGTGTATCACCCATTGCAAATACCGAGTTACCCAACATGCACATACTCGCCATCCCATACTGATTCGCAGCCTCAATTGCCTGAAGCACCATTTCATCAGCAAGACCAATCTTGCAGGTAAACTCCCAAGCAAGAGAAAAAAGGTGTTCAACAGAAGGCTTCTCCAAAAGTTTTTTTGTACAATACCGTCCATACGACGCAATCTCACAAAGCCGTGTAGCATCGGAAAGAATCTTCTTTGTCTCAATCTCTTTTCCGATAACACATAACACCATATCGTATATCCCAGGGATATGCTCCAGCATCCCCCACGGGGGAAGCCCTGCTTCTCGTCGGATCTCAATACCACCAAAACTACTGGCGATCACATCACCAAGACCCGTCCGTAATTGAACTTCAGCGTAATGCGCAGCTTTTACGGCATTATCCCTTGGAAGATTGAGAAGGTCTGCGAGAGCAAGCGTTGAGCTGAGTGCACCCCCTGCACTCATGCCAAATCCTTGACTCACCGGTAGGTCTAACATGGTATCGACGGTAATCCTGAGTGGTGTCTCTCCTACGAGAAATTTCAAAGCCAATTTCGTAACGAGCGCATTGGATGGGGATCCGTTGATACTAACAGTAATTGTGTGCTGTGACGCCGGTTTCACCGTCACCTGACTGACCGCACCCAAAGAGATGTTAATGCCAGCGCCACGTGACCCTGAACGATCCATATTCTGACCAGAGTACACTGGTTCAAAAAACGCAGAAATGTGTCCTGGAGCAAAAGCAATTCCTTTCATAGCCCTCGCATGTGACTATTTTATCATATCAAGGATAACAGAAGCAAGCTCTTCTTTTTTTCCTTTCTTCCAGTTACTTTTTCCTTTTTTCGTAAGAATAAAAATCTCGTTATGCTCCGCGCCAAACCCGGCAAGCGTATTCCCCACAGCACCATCGAGATGATGCTTCGTAAGGAGCTGTTGCGTCTTTCTCTTTACGTTTATCTTTTTTTCTTCTGTTTTAAACGCAATGATTGTTGCGTGCGGAACTCGCGATCGCAGCGTCTCAAGAATGGTCGGTGCCTGAGCACACTCTATGAAAAGTTTTTCTTTTCCTGAGGGGATTTTCCCTCTCTGTTTTTTTGGGATATAGTTCGCAATCGCTGCACATACGATAATGCTATCAAAATGTTTTACCCTGTTGTTTTTCATCAATTTCAGGAGATCGGCCACTATCTCAAAACGTTTATACGGGATATAGAAAGGAACAGGCTCCGTTGCGTACCCGTACCAGAGTTCAACATCTGCCCCCCGCTCAAAGGCATTGACGCTCAACGAGACCGCTGTTTTTCCAGAGCTCCGATTTGTCAGTAGCCTGATATCATCAATTGGCTCTGCAGTAGCGCCACCGATAATCAGAATTTTTTTATTAAGTAAATCTCGTTTCCCAACCGTTCGAATCACGGTTTCAACGATCTCGTCAACCTGTGGTAGTTTTGCTTTGTTTCCCGAAATAAAGGGATCGATAAACAGGACGCCATGGTCTCTGCAGATGTCAATATTTTTTTGAACAATTTTATGGTCGTACATCGACAAATGCATGGCAGGAACAAGAAGGATAGGCACCCTAGATCCTATCGCGGTGGTTGCACACGTGGTCACTGGTGTATCATCAATCCCCCGAGCGATTTTTGAAATCGTGTTTGCAGTACACGGTGAGATGAGGAGAAGATCAACAGGGTCTTGTACCAGGCCGCACCAGGAGACATGTTCGGTTTGACCCGTCAGTTGTATCACAGGTTTATGGGATGTTGCAAATTCTAACGCATCCGGGTGAATGATACGTGTTGCAGCAGGTGTCATGACCGGGTACACGGTCGCCCCATGGCGTATCAACTCCCGTGCAAGTTTAATACTTTCAACAGCAGCAATACTCCCCGTAACCCCAAGAACAATTCGTTTATGTAAGAGTTTGTTGTTTTTCTTCCCGCGCAATTCCTCTGCAGGATGCATTTCATCACAATTCTTTTATCGTACGACCAACACGGATCGGCTCGCGTGTCGTACTACTTTATCAGTTACGCTACCAAGTAAAAATCTTCCCTCTTTCCCATATCCTTTATAGCCAATCAGAATAATATCGCTATCATATTTTTTTGCAATAAGGAGGATTTCATCAGCAGGATCACCTACCTCAACCGCAACCTCAACTTTACTTAATTTTCCTTCGAGTTCTTTTGCGAGTTTCCCGAGGTTTTCAATCGCCTTTTCTTTAAAGGTTCCAGGCGTGACGACTGTACTTAAATCAATAGTTGGTAGCAACATGTTGGTGAATGTTGATTCAACTAATGCGGCAGGGATGACTGTCAGGAGGACGAGCTCATCATCATGTGTTGAACACCGGACTGCCATATCAATAGCTTTTGTCGATGCTTCTGATCCATCATAGGCGACAAGTAATCGTTTCATTTCTCACCACGGTACTGGTAGTAATGGGGAACTGGCTAAAAAAGATTTTGTATTTTTTCCTTAGGAATGAATGAAACAAGTTCTGTTAAAAAATCCTCTGTTTAACCACTTTTCTTGGTCAACATTATTCAATTATTTACATAAATACATGAGAAAATCTGAAAGCGGTAAGCCGTCTTCCCATCGCATGATAAAATTCCCACTTTTACTTAAGGCAAGTTTTGGGAGTCGATTTTGCAGAATCTTCGCTCGACCTTCAAGCTTTTGAATCTCCATGGTAAAGAGACGCCAAGCATCACCACCATGACCCTTCAAACGAAAACCATAAACAGGTAATGTCCCTGTTTTTTCGCATTCACGTTGCATCTTTTCTGCTTGCCGTTGCAGTTTACCATCCACGCTACTGAAATGCAATGTGTCAGTATTGCTTGATTTGATCTCCATGAGAAACGAGATATCGCCTCGAAGTGCAACCAAATCAACGCCAAACGAGCCTGCGGCACGAACCACAATAAATGGTTTCCTCTGGGTCAGGTAGTAATTTCCTTTCTCCAGTGCAGAACACGTTTTCGTAACCTTGGAAAGAGTTTTTTCATCTCCCTCAAGAATACCTTTTAATTCCCTTTCGTAGACGCTGCTCATATGAAAAAGGTAAAATACCTCGTAATGTTTTAATGTTTGGGATTGGAGCGATCAATCAGACAGTGATTTGGTGAACAGGCTATGAGCAAAGATGTTCTGGTTAAAGAAGTTATGAAGACGAAGCCGATGATTGTACAACCATTCACGACCGTTTTAGAAGCAGCTCGGATCATGAAAAAGAATAAAATCGGAAACGTGATTATCTCAGAAATAAATCACCCAATCGGGATTCTCACAGAAAGCGATATCATCAAAAAAGTGGTCTGTGAAGGGAAGAACGCGCAGGATGTGCTTGTAGAAGAGGTCATGAGCAGCCCGATTGTCGTGACCGAGCCGTACATTTCCCTGCAAGAGGCGTTGAAGATAATGGGAAAGTGTAATATCAGGCGACTTCCAGTGATCGAAAACAATGAGCTTGTTGGCATCATCACCCAGCGGGATATTTCTCGTCTGTCACCAGCGCTTACGGAGATCGCGCACGAATGGTCCAGCATCGGCACAAAAGATGAGGAGTATTTACAGAGCCAAACGTTTTCTGGAAAATGTGAGGATTGTAATACGTTATCAACAAATCTGAAAAGTGTTGATGGCCGACTACTCTGTGATGATTGTATTGATGGATTAAAGTATGAGTAATATTTTTTTAACAAAGGAAAAAGGAGGAAAACGACTATGAAAGTAAAGGATATAATGACGACAAAAATAATTTCAGTGGATAAGGATGATAGTCTAAAACGCGTTCTTGATCTGATGAAGAAGCATGATATCACGAAGATACCGGTACTTGAGGAAAAAAAATTTTTTGGTCTTGTGACTGATAATGTGATTGCGTATAAGCTTGGGTCGATACGAAAGCGGAGTGTGACTGCTTCTCGGTTGCATGCATCGTCTGTGACGGAGAAAGAGGTGAAAACTATTTCTGCGGAGGATGATGTGAGAAACATTTTGAAATCTGTTGGTGAGCCTGGTCCAACGATGCTTCCTGTTGTGGAGAACGGAAAGCTTGTTGGGGTGGTGACGAAGGCAGATCTGCTTCCGATGGTGAAGAGTAAAGATTCGATTTATTCTATTATGCAACGAAAAGTGCATACGGTTAGCCTTAATGACCGAGTGATTCATGCACGGCGGATCATGATCACTGAGAATATCGCTCGTCTCCCGGTTCTTGAAGATAAAAAACTGGTTGGGATTATCTCTGATATTGAGATTGCGTTGGCGTTCGCATCTTTGAAGAAATCGTTTTCATTGGGAAAGCAGAAGCATCATCTTGACGAGCTTCTTGTAGAGGATGCAATGCGGACTCCGGTGGTTTGGACAACACCATCTAAAAGTATTTTCGATGCGGCACAACTGATGCTGAACCATAATATCGGGGCGCTGCCGGTTCTGGAGAATGAGAAGCTTGTTGGGATGGTTACAAGAACGGATTTATTAAAGACGATTGTGGTGTAAAAGGTTTAAAGTAACTAAGACGATTCAGTATTGTATGGTGTACCATATTCCTTCCGATGAGGAAATCCTTGGTGCGGTGAAAAAGGTTTTTCAGAAATATCATACGGTTTCTTCTCAACATAAGCTGAAAAAACTTGTGGAAAAAGAGTTACAGACGAAGAAACAGCAGTTCCATGTGAGTGGACCCCGGTTGCGGACTCTGGTACTCAACAGTGGTTTTGTTCAGGTAGAGATTCATACGAGAGATGGTGATCCTGATAAGATTCTGCATAGGTGCCCAGTGTGCGGTGGTTCGTTACAGCGGGTGAAGAATCAGACGATTTATGGTGGTGAGGTTACCTTGGAGTTTCGATGTGCTTTGTGCGGGTATTGGACGGGGAAGAAAAAGAAGATTCCGACGTTATATGTTTTTCACCTGAAGGTGCAGTAATTTTCTAAAAAAATATTACATCTAGAGAGAAGATTCTTTTTTTTTTTTCTGTTTTTTTATCATTTGATTCACACAAAAAACATGAAGTTTTAAGGGTATGTTTTTAAAGAACTTAAATCAATTAGTATATTGAGATTAAATCCTTTTTATACTTCTGTGTTATAGTTGATAAATTATCAAGGCTTTGCACCCATAGTAGGTAAAAACAATTAATTTGGGTGCAGAATATGGAATTTAGGTGCAGAGAAGATCGATTTAAGTAATATCAAAGGCCAGTCTGCCCCTATAAAACAAGAACCCTTGAATATTGCCTTTGTCAGAATAAAAAGTGCGGGGGAAGAGATACCAACTTTAAGGTTACAAGCAATCATTATACTATAACAAAATATATTTATGCAAGAAAATATATAATGAATAGATAAGACATGAGCTCCACATACAAAAAAATACAAATGGGTTACCTCCTAATCTTTATTCTTATTATCCCCATATTTTATACAAATCATCTCCAAGCCATACCAAACGACACAATAAAACCAGAACAAACATCCTTCTTCTCCAATGCATCATATAACCTGTTAATAGTCGCCCCAAAACACTTCATCAGATATCTCGATCCCCTCGTGCGCCATAAAGACAAAATCGGTATCAAAACCATCCTTGTCGACATCGAAGAAGTCTACCACCAAATGTATTGGGAAGGACGTGACCAAGCAGAAAAACTCAAATACTTCATAAAAAACGCCAAAGAATATTGGGACATTTCCTACGTACTCCTCGTCGGAGGCCGCAAGGACCAATCACCCAGAGATAACTGGTGGATACCTGTCCGATACACTTACCTTGATCGACCCTACGAAAACTACTCAGAAAAAAAATTCCTCACCGACCTCTACTTTGCTGACCTCTACACTGAAAATGGATCATTTTCCAGCTGGGACACCAACCAAAACGGCATCTTCGGTGAATGGCCCGAAGGACAAAAAGCCATAGATATTCCAGAGTTATACCCCGATGTCTACGTCGGCAGACTCCCTTGCTTTAACACCTGGGACGTCAAAGACGTCGTCCGAAAAATTATTACCTACGAAACCAAAACAAAAATGAATCCCTGGTTCAACACTATGGTCGTCGTCGCAGGAGACACCTACCCTGGAAGCACTTCCTACTACGACGGCGAAGTCTACACTCAAATGGCACTCAACTATATGCCCAATTTCATCCCAAAAAAACTCTGGACATCCGACGGCAGCCTCTCAGGATCACGCGACGTCATGAAAGCCATCAACAACGGTTGTGGATTCATCTTCTTCAGCGGACATGGCAACCCAAAAACCTGGGCCACACACCCACCAGACGATGCAACCATATGGATTCAAGGACTAAAACTTCGTAACATGCCCTTCCTCGTTAACGGAAAAAAACAACCCATTTGTATCGACGGTAGCGGTTGCTTCAACAGTATGTTTAATATCAGCCTCCGAAGCAAATTTCCCTTCGTCTTCGGCATCCCCACACCTATCTGTTGGAGCTGGGCACTCACCAGAAAACCCAACGGCGGTAGCATCGCTACCATTGGAGCCACCGCCTTTAGCTATGAATCCCCAGACATCAACACCGGCTACGGAGGTATCGAATGGCTCGACATCCACTTCTTCGAACAATACGGACAAAAAAACATCAGCATCCTCGGAGAAGGATGGGGAAAAACCATAGCTTCCTTTTTAGATAATAATCCAATAGATTGGAATGATATCAGCCGCAATGGAACTGCACTTGTAGCAAAAAACGCAGAACAATGGCTCCTCATGGGTGATCCAAGTCTACGGATTGGCGGTTATCTCGCTCCTTGAGACATTTTTACGACAATCGCCAGCTCATCACTGTAACGGTTTATAGCAACCGGGAATGCCACCTCACATGGTCAACTGGTGTTTTCTCATACAACAATTTGCGGGGGTAATATGTGGGAATAATCATTCTATATGCAGTGCTTAGAAAAAAGGAATAAGGGTTATTTTTTACGTTCCCGTTCCGCCATATCTCGTTCTAACCTGGTTATTTCGCTTTCCAACTGCATTATACCCAGGTCAAGGCCCATGTTTTTTATAACGGTAAGGTCCTCATCACTGAGCGTATTGCGTATCTCTTTGATGAAAAAATGACCTGCGTTTTCCCCAAGTGAACGATTCACCGAGTCGATGATCGCATGAAGTGCTTTTCCCAATTCAGTCGGTGGAACAGTATTAATATCAGACATCACGCTGATAACGTCGGCTCTCTCTTCTTTATAGACGTCATCGTTAATTTGAACGTGTTTCAGGAAATTATATTTTATCTCTAATCGTTTGATAAGATCATCCATCGTCATGACTGCATAGGGAAGATCAGTTTTTCTACTGGAAATCGAAATCAGTATTTTTAACACACTTTTCATGACATCTGATTTTTCTGGCGCTGGCATACCTCTTCTCACTTCGTTGGATGATGTATTGTTTCTCAACTGTATGACATCAATGATACTACGTATCTATTAAAACCTTTTGTGGGAGTAAAAATATTGGCAAGAAAAAATTTTATTCATCTGTATATGTAAAGTAAAGTGACATCGCCAACATTTTTGTAAAAAACATTAACAATGAAGTGATCACATCCCTAATCTTGGGATGAAGAGGGATGGGATCACTTACACCTGAAATACGAAGACGTATTGTTAAAGCTTACAAAAAAG
>JAPKYG010000189.1 GCA_026394435.1 Methanobacteriota archaeon
CATCCCTGACTGCAATATCGATATGTTTTGTACTATTATATGCTTCAAGCTCGCAGAATACACCTCGTTTTTTTAAGCATTCATACAATTTCAACGCATGTGGTGACGCCCGTTTTTCACGCTGGTGATGGAGGCAGAGCGTTTTTCCAAAATTAGTGATGGAATACTCATATTCTGGTTTTGGCAGTTTAATATTACAGACTTCGCAAAAGAAATCTTGCGTTGTATCTCGTTTCAAATCACGTTCAAGTTTCGCCAGCTTTATTAGACTATTTTCTTGTTCAAATTTAGTCCGTATAATATTTAAAACTTCACGTAAGGTCAGAGCGTCAATTGTAATTTTGTATTTTATTCCAAGTAATCGAGCTAGCTCTTCTATCAGATCATTAGGAAAATTGCCTTGATATTTCTCAACAAAATTGTATACAATCTCATACGCTTTATTGTCATTTATTTTATCTAAAATTTGCATTAAATGAAATGTATAGCAATCATTACAAACAACTTTGCCATCCCGTAATTTACGATAAGATGTCCAGAGTTTCTTCCCGCATCGCTCGCAGTTGAATATTTTATCCCATCCCATACTAATCCCGTACCATATATCATCTCATTATTTAAATATCTTTACAATCAAACACGTTCTGGGCAACGTTTGTTCATAAAAATATGAAAATTCATCCCAGGAGCTAAAGTAAATATTGCCATCCGGAATGGTAGTATCGTTACCCCTTTCTTGGTTGACTTTGCAGATAAGTATATCGCATCGATAAAACTTGTTTTCTATGATGATGTCATAAGGAAATTAGGTATTATATACGTAAAAATTTTAATAACCCAGGGAAATCGTTCAAGTGGCCAGTTGAGTACCGGATGATTCGTATACAGATAACTACGGGACATGATAACCTCAAGGGTGGACCAATCGCTCTCTGCACCCCAGATATCTTTTGCTTTGACTTTAACAGTATACATTCCTTTTTGGCTCCAGCTATGAGATGCTGATTCTTGTACGCCAAAATCATATGGCCCAAACCATCCGCTTATAAACCCTTATGTTTGTGCACATAGCCATATTTGTATAACTCCACACCTGCATACGTAGGTGCATATGCAGAATAAATGCTCTCTACACTACCGTGATTTTATTTAAAGAAAAGGAAATTACCAACTGTTCAACCCATTTCTCTTTTTTTATCAAAAAAGGAATCAAGAGGTTTTTAGTTAGAGCTTTCCTGCCAGGTTCTGTCCGTACTCAAAACAGGCTTTCCTGTTTGTTGCATCAGGGTTCCAGAGTGTTTTGAGTCCTTCGTCCACCACAGTAAATCCTGCTGCTTTTAAGTGTTCATTGATTATTTGCACTGATTCACCACTCCAGCCATAGCAGCCAAACGCTGCTGCTTTTTTATCTTTAAAGCCTAGCCCACGTAGTTCTTCAAGCATGGATGCGGCTGAGGTGAGGATTCTCTTATTAATAGTTGGAGATCCAAACACGATTCCCTTGGATTTGAAGATCTCGGTGATGACATCGTTTTTATCGCTATGACCAATGTTGTAGAGTTTGACGGTGACGGATTTATCTGCGTGAGCGATTCCTTTTGCGATGTGCTCAGCCATGACTCGAGTACCGCTCCACATGGTATCATAGATGACGGTTATTTGATTTTCTTTGTATTTGTTCGCCCATTTGAGATAGGTTTCGATGATGTGGTTTGGGTTTTTTCGCCAGATGATCCCATGGCTCGTACAGATCATGTCAACGGGGAGGTTGAGCGCCAGGACTTCCTTGATTTTCTTTTCCACCAGCGCGCTGAAGGGGGTAAGGATGTTTGCGTAATACTTCATTGCTTCGTAGGTAAGCTCTGCCTGGTCTACGAGATCATTGAACATAGACTCTGATGCAAGATGCTCCCCAAATGCATCATTACTGAAGAGGATGTTATCATTGGTAAGATAACAAAACATAGAGTCAGGCCAATGCAACATCGGTGCTTCGATAAAGATGAGTTCTTTTTTCCCAAGATTGAGTCGGTCACCGGTTTTCACGACCTTGAAATCCCAGTCCTCATGATAGTGACCTTTCAACGATTTCACACCATTTGCAGTACAGTAGATTGGGGTATCTGGGATGTGTCTCATTAGTTCAGGCAGCGCACCGCTATGGTCGCTTTCTCCATGGTTTACAATAACATAATCAATCTTTTTAAGGTCGATTTCTGTGGAAAGGTTTTTCACAAATTCCTTTGCAAACGGAGTCCAGACTGTATCAATCAACGCAGTTTTTTCTTCTTTTATTAAATAAGAATTGTACGTTGAGCCACGATGTAGTATGATGCTTATTTTTTTCCTTCTTTATTCTATCCATACAAATAAAAAAAGATTAACACAGCTATGCACCAGAAGAAAATTTCAGGAATATGCCCATTGGGCGAACAAATTCTTGGTCTTTATTGCAGAGTGAAATTTTTTATTGTTTAAATAGGAGTTCTTCTATCTCATATGACCTGGGGAGTACAATGGAGATTGTTCCTGGTATCCACTGGATCGAAGGTATCACTGCACACTGCTACATCGTGGTTGACAAGGAGTTAACACTTATTGATACCGGCATGCCGCACAAAACAAAGAAAATACTACGGTATATCACCGATGAGCTTCAGAGAACACCTTCGGACCTGAAAACAATTCTTCTGACTCATTGCGATATTGATCATATAGGCAACGCTCTGGAGCTACGGAACCTCACTGGTGCGAAAATAGCTGCCCATCCGCAGGATGCAGAAGTAATCGCGGGGAAAAAGATCCGGATGACGCCGAAGGGTGGAATGAGGATCCTGTTCAAATTGCTTGGATCATTTATGAGAGTAAAACCATTTCAAGTTGATATCATGATAAATGACGGCGACAACCTCTCTGGTTTCAGTGTCCTTCATACGCCGGGTCATACCATGGGAAGTATCGCTCTGTATGATTCCAAACGAAGGGTGTTGTTCATTGGGGACACGCTCGGATACCGTGATGGAGCCGTGCAAGCCCATCGAAAAGTGTCACTATGGACATGAAGCAAGCCTATAGGTCCATTGAAAAACTTAAGGATCTTGATTTCACTGTTATGCTCAGCGGCCATGGGGGGCCATTGAGGTCGAATGCCTCCGCTAAGGTCACAGAATTCATCAACCAAATAAAAAATAGTGAAGCAACTAGGTGATGGTGCATTTCATGAATATCATAGAAACAAAAAACCTAACAAAGAAATTTGAAAAAATGACTGCGGTTGATAATCTCAACCTTCAAATAAAAGAAGGTGAGATCTTCGGATTACTTGGACCAAACGGTGCAGGAAAAACAACGACGCTTCTCATGCTGGTGACGCTGAATCCACCAACGTCCGGGACTGCAACGATCAATGGTTTTGATATTGTAAAACAACCTGATAAAGTGAGGAAATCCATTGGTATTGTGTTTCAGGATCCAAGCTCTGATGAGATCTTAACCGGGTATGAGAATTTGAAGTTACACGGTTGGCTGTATGACATGCCCGATGAGTTACGAGAGGATCGAATCAAGGAAGTTCTCAAACTTGTCGACCTTACAGATAGAAAGGATGATCGGGTGAAAAAATACTCTGGGGGGATGAGACGTAGATTAGAACTCGCACGAGGTCTTATGCATCATCCGAAGGTTCTGTTTTTAGATGAACCAACACTGGGTCTTGACCCGCAATCACGAGAGCATATTTGGAAGTATATCGAAAATCTTGCGAAAGAAAAAAACATGACCATTATCATCACAACCCATTACATGGATGAGGCGGATAAACTCTGTGACCGGCTTGCGATTATTGATCGTGGGAAAATCGTTGTTCTAGGTTCGCCTAAACAATTGAAAAAAGAATTAGGTGGGGATATTATTCGCTTGAAGGCACAGACACTGGACCTTGATGCGTTAAAGAAATTACCTTATGTGAAAGAGATCAGTCCCTGCGATGGTGAAGTGTGTTTAACCTTGGAGAATGCAAATATCCATTTACAAGAAATATTAAACGTCATTGGAAAGATAGATTCTGTAGAAATCCGGTCACCTACCCTTGATGATGTGTTTTTACATTATACCGGAAGGGCTATTCGAGAGGATACCCCTGAGGGTAGTTGGGCTGAAAAAGCGATGAATGCGAGTGCGAAAAAATGAGCGAAATAAAAGGTATCTACGCAT